>NZ_JAVJQN010000094.1:0-19601 GCF_040218245.1 Coleofasciculus sp. E1-EBD-02
TCCGTTAGCATAACGCTTGCTGATTCCGTATTTCTCTTGCATAAGACTATTCCAACTGGCTTGATTAAATTTTATTTCTTTATTTAATAAATGGTTAACGGTTTCAACTGTTGCTTGATAAAATATATCGGACAATGAAGTTAACAACATCTCCAATTCGGTAAAACCGATGGGATTAAGTTCATCGGCGGGAGTTGGCAAGCCTTTGCAATAAGTTATCGTCGTCATCGCTTTTTGGTTACCTCCCTCAGTTCGGTCACTATTTTTTTTTGCTTATGACTTCGACTCCCTTATGTACCAATTAAGTCAACAATATCATATCGACTCCGGACCACCAGCCGTCCGAGAAGCTCATCAGCCAGCCGTTGAGTTCCCATCGGTGCAACGTGCAAGACCGTCACAAAAAGTCGAGTAGCTGCTTGTTGGGGGGTAAACTAGACATTGCCTGGTTATATCACAGGAAATGTCCAGTTATGTCACTAATTGTCTAGATATTTACGGACTGTTAGTTAACCCTTAAATCATTCTGCACCCAGTTACAGCCAGACGCCAATAGATCGAGCGATAGGGTGGGGGCAGGCGTGCCATGACACGTCTGGAAACAGGGCTGGGTTTTACCGATAACCTTATGTGGATGTCCGAATTCAGTTTCGTTGAGATAAGTCGGTAGGGACAATAAACGTTAATGGCTCAGATCCTCATTCGTCATTTGTCATTCGTCATACTCGCTCCCTTGAGAAGCAAGCTACGTCATTCGTCTTATGTTTATGTAAGGGTTTGAAGTCTATTTACATAACTTAATAGTGTTGAGTTTATTTCCACCAACCTACTTATCTGCCTAAAGACAGAGACTTTGGCGAAATTAATATCATTTAGCCAAAAACTTCCTTTAGATAGATCAAGTTTTAAATTTAAATCGAATATTGTTAAAAGAATTGATTTTGTCCTAAAACGGATAATCGAGTGGGAAACGTCAGATATCCAACCTGGCTGTAGGGGACACCGATTTTACCCTAGCCAAAAACATCGATGCCCAGAAAACATGGGTATGGAAAAAGGACTATAAGAAAAACCGAGTAATTATGACAACTACTGCATCCGATATACTGCTTGAAACCCTGCAAAGTTGGGGGGTTGAAGTCATTTTTGGCATGCCAGGTGATGGCATTAATGGCATCATGGAAGCCCTACGCCAACGCCAAGACCAAATCCGCTTTATCCAGGTACGCCATGAAGAAAGTGCCGCGTTTATGGCTTGTGCCTATGCGAAATATACAGGCAAGTTAGGCGTTTGCCTTGCCACATCAGGTCCTGGGGGTCTGCATCTGCTTAATGGTCTTTATGACGCCAAGATGGATGGTCAACCTGTGCTAGCGATTACGGGTCACCACTACCACGATCTGATTAACACCCATTCCCAGCAAGATGTAGACCTGGACAAGGTGTTCATGGATGTGGCGATTTACAATACGCGGGTGATGGGTTCTGCCCATGTTGAAGGTATCACCAATCTCGCTTGCCGTGCGGCTCTCCAGCATCATGGTGTGGCGCACATCACATTTCCCATTGACTTTCAATCCCAAAGTGCACCAGAAAAAAGTTCACGCCGTAATGTTCTGCATCACTCCTCTGAAGTCTACGCCCGCAGTGCGGGACTTCCGGCACAAGAGGATTTACAACGGGCTGCCGATATTCTCAACACAGGCAAGAAGGTGGCAATTTTAGTCGGTCGCGGTGCGTTAGGGGCAAAGGATGAACTGGAACAACTGGCTGAGACGTTAGGCGCACCGATTGTGAAAGCCTTATTAGGGAAAACCGTGGTTCCCGATCGCAATCCTTATACTACAGGTGGATTAGGTTTGATTGGCACTCTACCCTCCCAGGAAGTGATGGAAGAGTGCGATACTCTGCTGATGGTGGGAACGACGTTCCCCTATATGGAGTTTCTGCCTAAACCCGGTCAAGCGCGGGCAATTCAGATTGATCTCGAACCCATGCATATTAGCTTGCGCTATCCGGTGGAAGTGGGTTTGGTGAGTGACTCACGTTCCACGATTAGCGCCCTGCTACCGATGTTAAACCGCAAGGAAGACCGAAGTTTCCTGGAGAAGGCGCAGGAGAAAACCCAAAAATGGTGGGAGTTAATGGAAGAACGGGGGACTCGTCAGGATCAGCCGATGAAACCGCAAGTCGTCGCCTGGGAGTTGGGGAAACAGTTATCGGATACGGCGATTATTTCCGCTGATTCCGGTACGATTACCACTTGGTCAGCCCGTTATATTCCGGTTAAGCAGGGGCAAATGTACTCCGTATCCGGAACCATGGCGTCTATGGCTTGTGGGTTAACCTACGCGATCGCCGCCCAAATTGCCTATCCTGACCGTCAGTGTGTGGCGTTTGTGGGCGATGGTGGCTTTTCGATGTTGATGCCAGAGTTTGCCACCTGTGTCAAGTATCAACTCCCGATCAAAATTATTATCATCAAGAATAATACATTGGGTCAGATTAAATGGGAGCAAATGGTTTTCCTGGGGAATCCCGAATATGGCTGTGAATTGCAACCGATTGATTATGCTGCCTTTGCCCGGGCATGTGGCGGAGTTGGCTTCACCATTGATGATCCCGCCCAATGTGGCGATATTTTAGAGGAAGCATTAAATACACCGGGTCCGGTGATTGTGGACGCGATCGTTGATCCTTATGAACCGCCATTTCCGGGCAAAATCAGTCTGGATCAGGCAAGTAAGTTGGCTGAATCTCTCGCCCGAGGGGAACCCAATCGCGAGAAGATTGCGCTGACAGTGTTGTCGGATAAGGTAAGAGAACTCCTTTAATTTGTCTTATGTCAAATGTCACTGACTTAAGCTAGGTTCGTAGTAGGCACGAAGCGTGCCAGAAGCGCTAAAGCGCTTACTACAAACTCTAAAGCGGCAAGAGGACATGCTGGATGCAGACGTTCCGGCGGAACGTCTCTACTGACTTCTGATCAACAGGAACCCCTGCAAAAGATGTTCAAACTTAATCAGCTATGAAAAAACGCCCTAGTAATATCGTGCTTCAGGTTGTCATCGGAATCGCACTATTATTGGCGGCTTATGTCATTGGTGGCTTCCTGATCAAAACTCGTCGAGAAGTCAAAGATACACCTGAAACAAGTCTCATTCATTCCTATTTGGCGAATTGTCAGGGAAAACGTGGAGTAATAAACGGCACACTATAATCGTTGATTGGTGTTGAGATACATGGATTCCTTGCCGATAATGCAGTAACATAAAACCCATGGGGGATCATCTCTCAATGTCCTGTAACTACGAGAGGGAATAGCGTGTCTCACACTATTGTTACGGAAACCTGCGAAGGGGTTGCAGATTGCGTCGATGCTTGTCCAGTTGCTTGCATTCACCCTGGTCCTGGCAAAAATGTCAAGGGGACAGACTGGTATTGGATTGATTTCGATACCTGCATCGATTGTGGTATATGTTTACAGGTATGTCCTGTAGAAGGCGCGATCGTTCCGGAAGAGCGACCGGAGTTACAGAAAACCCCCCAATAGATTAGGGCTTGCTGAATAAATTGTGGTGGGGGTAGGGAGCAGGGGAAGCAGGGGGAGCAAGGGGAGCAGGGGAAGCCATAGTACATTTTCCCTGATAGCGGTGCAAGGGTATAACAGGGTTAAACCCTTTTTCCTTGAATAGGAGCAAATATCAATACCACTCAAAGCCTTGATAGCTAAGGGTTTGGGAGTTTTCCAGCAAGCCTTAACTAGAAAAGAGTTTTATATGTAGGGGCGGGTTTCACTACTATCGTTTTTTGCCCACTCTAATGTCACTAAACCCGCCCTATCTAAATGACTTAAAACTCTATACTCTGCAAACTAGAGACGCCAGCAATATCCGTCAGATTGTATTGCAGGGGCGTAATCGCAATATAGTTTTCCTTAACGGCTTGAACATCGGTAGCTAAATCGGGGGGAAGATGGGAATGGGGGGGTTGTTCTATATCTTCAATCACTTCACCGGCTAACCAATAATAGGTTTTACCCCGTGGATCAACTCGTTTCTCAAAGGTGTCGAAATAGCGACGAATTCCTTGGCGAGTAACCTTTACCCCGGCAATTTCTGCCTGACTCACGGGCGGTACATTAACATTGAGTAACATGACTTTAGCTAGGGGTTGCTGAGAGAGTCGCTCAATCAGGCTTTTGGCGAACGTGGCGGCAACATGAAACTCCTTTGATGTGTAGCTAGTCAGACTGAAGGCAATACTGGGAATTCCTTCTAAAACCCCTTCCATGGCGGCGGAAACCGTGCCAGAGTAAAGGATATCGGTTCCCAAGTTAGAACCGTGGTTAATCCCCGATAGAACTAAATCGGGAGGACTATCAATTAAGGCTCCCAATGCTAACTTTACACAATCTGAGGGAGTTCCAGAACAAGACCAAGCTTTAACCGCCGGGTGAAAAACCGTATCAACCGCTTCGGCGCGAATGGGATCATGGAGGGTTAAACCGTGACCTGTTGCCGATCGCTCTCGGTCTGGACAAACGACGGTAACATCATGACCCGCTTGTGCCAGTGTATCAGCCAAGGTGCGAATCCCTAAGGCAAAAATTCCGTCATCGTTGCTGATCAGCAATTTCATCAAATTCAGTGTGACTCCTGACTACTTACTCATTGAACGAACTATCCCCTTGTACTTCCAGCAATTCTTCCCAAGAACAACCAAACGTTTCCTTTATCCTGCACACAGTATCCATGTTGACTTTGCCCAAGGATTGCAGGGCGTAACGCCTAACGGTGCTATAGGTGACACCAGAACGCAAGCTCAATTCGTTGAGGCTCCAGTCTTTTTCCTGACACAGCTCTTTAACTCTGACTCTAACTCGGTACATATCCTTTAGCTTATGAGCATTTATGTACCAGAACTAGAGGTTAAATGCTATAGCCTAAACACTTAAGCGTTGACGAATAAGTTTTGACGCTATAGTATATAATCATCTTTGGCAAACAAAAAAAGCAACTGATGCCAACAGTTCCCCTGGAAATCATGTTTGATCTGCCGCCAGAACCTACGAACTCGGAAGATCTGTAGACCTAACCTCCTTCCTTTCCCGACGAAGGAAGGGGGAGATCATTACACCAAATCTGATGAAGTCACTCTCTTCTTAACTTGGGTACTTTTCCTTCTACCCTTTCTGCTCTCTGCCTTGTCCTAACCCAAACGGGGGTAGTTAACCCGGATTTAGTATTACTTATGGTACAGCATAAGCCCTACCAAAAAACCGATAATTAAGCCTGACGTGTGACCTGTGAAACTTACTTGAGGAATTGATAGGTCAAAGATAACTTGAAAGGCAATAATAAATAAAATAAACCGCAAACGACGAGACGCTAAACGCGATTTTTCGCGCCGCCATCCCTGAAGTAAAATAGCCGCCGTGGCGCCCACAATCCCCATCACGGAACCGGATGCTCCAACTACAAATTGCGCCTCAGAGTATCCGAAATGAGTGGCTAGAGATACTACCAACATCGAACCAACACCACTACTGAGGTAAAGTAGTAAATATCGCCACCCAGAAAGCGCATATTCGACAAAGGGTCCGAGGATATACAGACCCAGCATATTCATTAATAGATGCAGAAATCCAAAGTGCAAAAATGTTGAGGTTAATAACCGCCACCAAGCCCCGTCGAGAACTTCCTCTGGTACTAATGCGCCAAGTTTGTATAAAACTTGCGGATTTTCACTTCCGCCAAAGTGAATTTCCAATCCAAATACAATCAGGTTTAATCCAATAATTGCCCAAGTCGTATAGGCTCTAGAACCTAGAAACCGTTCTCTGGAACCGTATCGCATTTGATGTTGGAGATTGAGTGTCAGTCGCGCTAAAATCTGCTGAGAATATTGAGTCAAAACAGCATCAGGGTTGACAGGTGACTGAGATAAACGAGCTTGAATCGCATGGCGGTAGAGTCCAGTATGGCGGTTAGAAATTGCCAATAGTTGCTGACGCGCCTCCTCTACGTCTCCCGCCGCCCAATCTGTTGTAGCCAGCCAAAATTGGCGAATGTACTTTGGATAAAATGCTAAGGGTCCAGTGAGCAATTGGACGACTTGGGCTTTTTGACCGCAAAAGGCAAAGGCAAATAAATACGCTTGACTCTGATTGATGCCGCGATCGCTCCGTTCTAAGATACGTTCAAACTGATCAACTTGGGTGAGCAAACGATTTAAGTCCCCCATCTCTGCCAACGCTCTCAGGTAGTACAGAATCAGACTGGGATCATGTTCCAGCGCGGTCTGTGGTACGTTGGTTTCAATCCATTCTCGCAACTCTTGCCAACGCGCCTCCATTTTATAGAGAGTGGCGATGGTATGTCGCACCAGAGGGCGATTGGTGGTTTTGTAGCGGTTAATAATCGCCGTGGCTTCAACCGTTGAACCCTGCTTCAATTGTTCCAGCGTGTCCAATAATTCAGCAAATTGACGCCAATTCTGGGCGGGGTGTAGCCAACAGAGTAGTTTACCCAGTCGGCTAGCTGCACCAAAGCGTTCCTGATATGCCAGTTGATTCATGAGTCTAAACCCCAGAATCGGCATTAAAATCAACAATCCCCATAACCCCCCGCCAATCCAGCCTGCATTCTCTGGAGTGAGGACATACAAGACACCTGTTGTGGCTAACACTAAACCGGAAACAATCATCCAGCTACGGATGTACACGGCTGAATCCGAAATACTGGCACGACGGATTCCGACGATAATGTTCAGAATGCAGGAGGTGCAGACAATCCACAGGAGTAACTGATTAATATCCATCAACGGTGATTGGCGATCGGGTTGGGAGAAGTAGGCGAAGTTCACCTTTTCAACGATAACCCGATCCAAGACGCGATCGCGGTTGTGGGAATTATCGGGTTCGGGGTTGTAGGGGCGAGTCGCTGAGCAACTATTGAGGTGTGACAATTAACCTGTCTCGACTCGCCCCAGTCTAAATGTAGATGGTGTTCAATAATTTTTGATACTTGATGCTGGGTTCCTCGATAAGATGAATGGGTTGCTTGTGTGAATTTTTTCCAGGGGCAACCCCAATATTATTGGTCTTTAATTGCTGATATCACGCGGAGGGCGACCCGATCAAATTGATAGGTGGGTTCTCCTATTTTAATGCAGCGGGTCGCCCCTACAGATGTTGGCAAAACATTGATAACCAAGAAAAATCCGCCCTACCAACTGGGTGGTTAACGGCGGTGAAATTTCAGCTACTGAATGTATTCCCAATCCTCACATAATCTTTATATAAAAATATAACAAGCCTTTGTCTTCATCAACGCTTCATAAACCTCATATTATCCTGAGTATATATACTTGTTCAACTGCTCTGACCCAATATCCTTGATTCAGGTTGGGTTAACCGAAAAATCGCTAATTCCACAAAAACCCGCCTAACCAATGACTGGTGGCGGGAGATTGACAACAATGAATAAATCGTTAGAAATTTTGTTGACGTAGCTTTTTATTTGATGTTTTTCTTATTTCGCGAATGCTGTTTCTTAAAGGCAACGCCAAACCCTAAAGCAGCCGCTGAACCCAGGATAGTCAGGGGTTCAGGAACCGGGGCATATTCTTGGTCAATCGTGCTCATAATTGATGGACCCGTACCCGGTACGCTGGTCAGATTAATATCTTTGAGTACACTAAACTGAGTGACTGGTGTACTGAAGGTATCAGAGTCAGCTAGGTCAGGAAAATCACCTCCTGTGATATTATCGGCGAAGAGTTGTTTAGTGGGATTACCGTTCGATGTTACTGTCTCAATAATCTCAACTCGCCCAGAATCTAGGACAGCATCAAAATTTAGGTAAAATTTATTGATGGGTACTGTGGATTCTACATCATAGCTGATGGCTAAATCAATGCCGTAGCCATCCTCAGCTCGGAAAAAGTCAATAAACTGTATTCCTGGACCATGAGGAGTGGTGGCTGGACCAACTGTAATTTGAAAGGGACTAATTGGACGGACATTACCAGCCTCCAATAGCTCTTCACAGGTAGCCTCAGGATCGCTGAAATCGAGGCAAGCGACTTGGAAGCTGAAGTTGCTAAACGTTAAACCTCCATCGGTGAAAGTGTCATTAGTGTCGATCAACTCTCCCAAAGATACGGCTTGAGCCGGACTCGCCATTAATCCTAAAATGGCGGTAGCACTAGCGGCACAAGCAACAGCAAATGCACTTTGACGGTTCATACTATATATATATCTCCGAATTTAGGTCAAGTTGACACAAGTTACCAAAGAGAGTTAGTATTTATCTGAAATTGCATTTCACAAACCTAATAAGTAGGCGGCTAAAGATAGGTTATGAATACCTTGATACTGCTATATCTTGGTATCAGTGACTTCCGCTGATTCGAGTGGAACCTCGTTTCAGCGTCCGCCTTTTTGCTATCTCTATCTTTAGTTGGATAGATACTCAGTCTTTGGTTATAGACATAACATATAACGATCTAATTTTCTTGGCAAGATATTTTTCGTATCTTTACAGAATCTTTATAGAACAAGCCCTTGACTTCATCAAAACTTTATAAAGTTTTGTGTATGCTGTTGTCAATTTAACGACCTTTAGTATCGGCGTAGTTCCATCCCTAACTATTGAGTTCATCTGCCTTCACGCCATGGCAGATCAAGAATGCTTGCTAGCTCAAATCCTTATCTGGACTGGGTGACGCCCTAGGATTACTGTGCTTGATCAGAATCCGTGGCAATTCCGTAAATATACGGAGAAAATAGTCCGGCGATCGCGTTCATTTCTAACAAGTCCTACTGAGGAGGCGATCGGAGTGAGTGATTGAGTAATTTTACTTATTGACACATATATATATTAACGTTCAAGAATCTCTTATTTTTATCTTGATATGGTGAGATTTTTTGCCTATCGGCACAAGTAACCAAAAAGTAGAGACGTTGCATGCAACGTCTCTACACTCACGTTGCGCCATATACCGTGAAAAGTCAGGAGGATACGTGGTTAACGCGGCTGTTTACTTTTGATTGTTCTTTTTCCGCGAATGTTTTTTCTTGAAGGCGACGCCAAACCCTAAAGCAGCCCCTGAACCCAGGATAGTCAGGGGTTCGGGAACCGGGGCATATTCTTGGTCAATCGTGGTCATATTCGATAGACCCGTCCCCGGTTCACTGTTCATACTAATCTGCTTGAGTACCTGAAACTGAGTGACAGACCTATCAAAGACCACCGAGTCGGCGAGGAAAGGAACATCATTGTCTCTAATATTATCGGCAAAGAGGCGTCCAACTTCATTACCATTCATATCTGACACCGTATCAGTCACTTCAACTCGTCCAGAACCGACAACAGCATCAAAGCTTAAGTCAGAACTCTGAATGGGTCTTGTGGACTCTACATCATAGCTAATATCTAAATCAATTCTGTAGCCATCCTCTGCTCGGAAAAAGTCATTAATTTGTAATCCTGGACTATGAGAGGAGGTTCCTGGTCCTACCCCAATTTGGAAGGGACTGATGGGACGCACATGACCATCGGTAAAGTTTTATGTTTACTTGGGTGCTTTTCAAGACCTACTGGACTGACACAGCTAAAATTGTGGATTAGATTTGACCGTGAAATTGGGCGCACGTCGGTCATTGGTGTCAACTTAAGGCTGAAACCCTTACTTAAGAAGAGATCCCCCCTAGCCCCCCTTCAAAAGGGGGGAACCAGAAATTAATCAAAGTTCCCCTTCAAAAGGGGGGAACCAGAAATTAATCAAAGTCCTCCTTCAGATTCCCCTCTTCCCTTAAACAGGGGGAAGCCAGAGGATGCTTCGCTTTTTTTGCATGGGGGATTTAGGGGGATCTAAACTTTGAGCGCTAGTCATACAAAGTCTTAAGTTGACACGGATGCACGTCGGTGCGCCCCTACGGTTTCGGGGCTAATGGTTAATTCATCAAATAAGGTGTGCCACGCCACTACTGGACTGACACAGCTAAAATGATGGAATAGATTTGACCATTGAATCGGGCGCACGCCATGCGCCCCTACGGTTTCGGGGCTAATGGTTAATTCATCAAATAAGGTGTGCCATGCCACTACTGGACTGACACAGCTAAAATGATGGAATAGATTTGACCATTGAATTGGGCGCACGCCATGCGCCCCTACGGTTTCGGGGCTAATGGTTAATTCATCTAATAATGTGTGCCATGCCACTACTGGCGTAATGCTGTCTCTGTTTTGATGATTTACAATGAATTGGTTCGTTTAAAATTGCCCATTTCACAAAAAACCGCCCCAGCAACTGAGTGGTTAAGGGCGGTCAAAGTCCAACGACTAAAGGGTTAAACCATTCTGTAGCCAGCCGCCTTGTTTTTATGACTGGCTTAAATACTAACCATTTATCCAAGCTTTATAATGATTTGTGTATAGTATCGTATCTTTTTTTACTTTAATTTAGAATAGGGCGATGACAGGGGATGGGGGGCTGATGTATCTTGACAGGGCTGTAACCGCCTTTTTGCCTGGGCTTGACAAACAGGACGCTGATTCCGTAAAACTACGTAAAGCACGGCAAGCCATTATGTATCGGAATAAGCCTGTTGTACGGAGGAAAGCCTGTTGGTCATTGTGCCAAAGTATTTTAGGGATAAATACGAAGAGATTTTAACAAAGAGATTTCAGTTTGATTCCAAATGTAAAAATCTATATTAAAACTATATATTAGTTTATAAAGGTTGGCAAAACCCAGAGACAATTAACAATGACTCAACCACAACTTACTCCCTACGGTTCCTGGAACTCTCCCATCGTCGCCGAACTCATCGTGGCGGGTACGATTGGTTTGGGGAGTATCGCCCTAGATGGTACGGATACCTACTGGATCGAAGCACGACCCATGGAAGCCGGACGTAATGTGATTGTACGCCGTCAGGCGAATGGCGCGATCGCAGATATTACACTTTCTCCTTTGAATGTGCGTACTCGCGTTCATGAATATGGTGGTGGTGCTTACGCGGTTAAAGATGGGATTATTTATTTTGCCAATTATCAGGATCAGCGCCTTTACCAGCAGACAGGGGATGCAGAACCTCAACCCATCACCCCAGAGTCAGCAGGAACTCTCCGCTATGCTGATCTGATAATTGATTCTCAGGGACAACGGCTGATTTGTGTGCGTGAAGATCACAGTAGTGATGGTGCAGAACCCGTTAACACGTTAGTCAGTATTCCTTTAAACAATAGTGACTCTATCCAAATTATCGCTTCAGGACATGACTTCTACGCCTCACCCCGCTTAAGTCCGGATGGTTCTCAGTTAGCCTGGTTGAGTTGGAATCATCCGAATATGCCATGGGATGGGACACAACTGTGGGTGGCGCCGATTCAAGGCGATGGATTACTCGGTGAAGCTAAATGTATTGCAGGTGGGGTTGATGAGTCAATCTTTCAACCGGAATGGTCTGCTGATGGCACATTATACTTCGTTTGTGATCGGACTGGCTGGTGGAATCTGTATCGCTGGAATCAGCAAGCAGTAGAACCTGTGTGTGAAATGGAGGCGGAGTTTGGTCTTCCCCAGTGGGTGTTTGGTATGTCTACTTATGGCATTTCATCCCGCGATCGCCTAATCTGTGCCTATACGGTACAAGGGCGATGGCGCTTGGGGAGTATCGATCTGCAGACGAAACAATTAAACCCGATTGAAACCCCTCATACCAGTATTTCATCGGTGCAGGTGACAGCAGATCGCGTTGTCTTTATTGGGGGTTCCGCTACCGAACCCACCGCCGTTGTTCAAATGGACTTAACCAACCAACAGATAGAGGTTCTGCGTCAATCGACAACATTAGATATAGATAAAGGATACCTCTCGACACCACAGGCGATCGCATTTCCCACGGAAAACGGTAAAACGGCTTACGGCTTCTTCTATCCCCCCCAAAATAAAGACTATCAAGCACCCGAAACCGAGAAACCGCCTCTGATTGTCAAAAGTCATGGTGGACCAACTGCATCCACATCCAGTACCTTTAATCTAAAAATTCAATATTGGACAAGTCGCGGCTTTGCCTTTTTCGATGTTAACTATGGCGGAAGTACAGGGTATGGACGCGAGTATCGCCAACGCCTCCAGAATCAATGGGGAATTGTGGATGTCGATGACTGCGCCAATGGTGCAAAGTACCTGGCGGAACAAGGATTCGTTGATGGAGAACGGTTAGCGATCGCAGGCGGTAGCGCTGGGGGGTATACTACCTTAGCCGCCCTTACCTTCCGGGATGTATTTAAAGCTGGGGCGAGTTATTACGGCGTCAGTGACTTGGAAACCTTAGCCACCGATACCCATAAATTTGAATCCCGTTACCTGGATGGATTAATTGGTGCTTATCCAGAACGCCAAGACTTGTACAAAGCGCGATCGCCGATTCATTTTACCGACAAATTGTCCTGTCCGGTGATTTTCTTCCAAGGGTTAGAGGATAAAGTGGTTCCCCCCAACCAAGCCGAGACGATGGTGGAGGCTTTGAAGGCAAAAGGATTACCCGTAGCATACATCACCTACCCCGAAGAACAGCATGGATTCCGACGGGCGGAGAACATCAAGCGCACCTTGGAAGCCGAGTTATACTTTTATTCGCGGATATTCCGGTTTGAGTTAGCCGAACCCATCGAACCCGTCGCGATCGACAATTTTTAACCCCTATTTTATCGGGAAATTGAACTGTAGGGGCGGGTTTAGGGATTCAATTAACGAGGAAAGTAATACCATATCATCCAAAACCCGCCCTTCCCCAGGATTGCATCTGTGTTTGATGTAGGGGCGGGTTTCGGGATTTAATTAAGGGGGAAATTAATACCATGTCATCCAAAACCCGCCCTTCCCCAGGATTGCTGTCGGAGGATGTCACCGGAACTTGCTAACCTAGAACCATTAGTACTCAACAATTTATCTCAGAGGGTTCAGCCATGAGTAACCGGGAAACCCGAAAACTTGTCCGTCAGGAAACCCAAGCCCTTGCCCGTGAAGTCAAAACCCAGGCTACCATTTTAGGCGGACTCGTCGCGGTGATGTGGGGTTTGGAACTCATTGATTTAGTTATTTTCCAAGGCGCACTCGACGGTTATGGTATTTTACCCCGGACAATTATTGGGTTAAGGGGTATCCTATTTGCCCCGTTTCTCCATGGGGGTTTACCTCACCTAATTGCCAATACTATCCCCTTTCTCACCCTCGGCTGGTTCGTCATGTTACAAAAAACCAGCGACTTTTTTATTGTCACTGCCATCACCATGGTTGTTAGCGGTTTAGGAGTATGGTTAATTGGTTCTCCGGGTTTACACATTGGCGCTAGCGGTTTAGTGTTTGGTTATCTCGGCTTTCTCCTATTGCGCGGCTATTTTCAACGCAATATTCCCTCTATTTTACTGTCACTTATTGTCGGATTTCTCTATGGAGGCGCGATTTGGGGAGTTTTACCAACAGTTCCTGGTGTATCCTGGGAAGGGCATTTATTTGGTTTTATTGGTGGAATCATCGCTGCACGCCTGTTGTCTCAGCGTAAGGGATGAGGAATGGGGAAGCATGTAGAGACGCGCCATGGCGCGTCTGGGAGATAGGGGAGATAAGCAAACTAATTCAAAATTTGATCGGGGTGGGTTTAGTTACATCTGGGTTTAGTAAGACAGGATAATAGTGAAACCCGCCCCTACACACCGCCGCCGAATGACGTGAAAGGTCAATACTTTCCCAATTATTAATGGCAAAACAAAAATTTCCTTATTTGGTTGGTTCCAAATGGACAGCGACGCAACAGACTTGGGGATGGCGGCATTTTCAAGTAGTTAACCGCAAAAATCAGGGTCAATGGGTTTTTGCCGAAATGGTGGCATCCTGTGACACGACTGTTCGCTTTTGGTTAAATGCTAAACAACTTAAAGACCGTTCTTTGTGGAAACCAGGTTGGCAGTCTTTACAAGAAATGAAGGAAATAGAAGAGGATGAATTATAAAGTGAGAGGTTGGCTGGAGGGAAAAAACAGTTCAATGAATACTCAATAGGATAGAAATATCCCGATACTATTAAAATATTGTTGCTCAGGTAAGGTCTTATGAAAAATCATTCGTCAAAGTTGATTGTTGCTTTAGCTTTCATCATTTTTCCGTTAAGTTGCGCGGCTTCTAGCAGTAGTAGAGTTTGTCAATATAATCCTGATTCTGGAAAACCTAATCCTTTGGGAATGAGGTCATATATCACCATTACAGAAGATGAGGGAAGTACGATTGTTACTTATGAACAGTTTCCCTCAACTGTTGATGAAAATGTTACGCTGACAACGAAACGGGAACTCACGTTTCATGATACTCCCTTGGACACAGCGCGGGTTATTCTCCTGCAAAACAAAAATTACTATTCTGAGTTAGTGGGGTATGATGACCCCGAAGGATTTGCCCCTGTTAATGAAGTACTAACCTGTGAGTCAAAGTGATGGGAGGTTACATTTGAATATCTAAAGGAAAAATGAGCGTAGTCGAAGGGTCAATTGTAGGGGCGGTTTTAACCACTGTAGGGGCGGGTTTAACCACTGTAGGGGCGGGTTTAACCACTGTAGGGGCGGGTTTAGCCACTAAAGCTAGCTTGTACCAATAGATGAACAACAAAACCCGCCCTTGCTTGTACCAATAGATGAACAACAAAACCCGCCCTTGCTTGTACCAATAGATGAACAACAAAACCCGCCCTTGCTTGTACCAATAGATGAACAACAAAACCTGCCCTTGCTTGTTACCAATAGCTGAATAACAAAATCCGCTCTTATTTACAAGGCTAAAATGTATAAATAAGTCAATCTAATCACATGAAAAGGCTATTGATTACAGGTGTTAGTGGATTTTTGGGTTGGCATACTTGCCAGTTGTCAAAACTAGAATGGAATGTCTATGGAACTTGCCTTTCTAAATCTGCCAATAGTCCAGACATAAACATACTAAAAGTTGATTTAACCCATTTTCAGGAAGTTAAGCAGATTTTCCAAACTATTAAACCCGACGCAGTTATTCATACGGCGGCTCAATCTAGCCCCAATTTTTGCCAAATGCATCCCCAGGAAACGGAAGTAATAAATGTGACAGCATCTGGGGATATCGCGGGGCTGTGTGCGGATTATGGTATTCCTTGTGTATTTACCTCCACTGACTTGGTATTCAATGGTTTAAATCCACCCTATCGGGAAACTGATCCGGTTTCGCCAATTAGTTATTATGGAGAGCAAAAAGTTAGGGCTGAAAATCTGATGTTAACCCGTTATCCTCAGACAGCAATTTGTCGAATGCCCTTAATGTTTGGTCAGGCGACACCAACGGCAATCAGCTTTATTCAGCCATTTATTGAAACGTTACAAGCCGGAAACGAGTTAAAATTATTTGTTGATGAATTTCGCACACCCGTGGGTGGAACCACCGCAGCGAAAGGGTTATTGTTAGCCCTCGATAACGTTCAAGGCTACCTGCATCTGGGGGGAAAAGAGCGGATATCACGTTACGAATTTGGGTGTCTGCTGGTTGATGTGTTAAGATTACCCAAAGCTGGATTAAACTCTTGTAGACAAGCAGAGGTAAAAATGGCAGCGCCAAGACCTTCAGATGTTTCCTTAGATAGTTCCAAGGCGTTTGCGTTAGGATATAATCCTTTATCCTTGCGAGAAGAGTTAGAGGCATTGCGGGATAGATTGTAGAGACGTTGCATGCAACGTCTCTACAGGGTTCAATCATTTATAACAAGCCTTAATTATTTGATTTCTATTCAAATAGACTGTAGGGGCGCAAGGTTTGCGCCCTTTGGGATGCACCCCATAAAACCCGGAAATTACTTTCCTATAAGATTAGAATTATTCGTTGACTTTATTCTTCTTTCTCGAATGCTCTTGCTTGAGTACGACTCCAAAACCTAATGCGGCGGCTGAACCAAGGAGTGTCAGGGGTTCAGGAACAGAAGGAACTTTAGTTAGTTTGTAGGAGACAGAATCACTGAAGTCTCCATTTATTAAAGTTGCTCCTCCAGTTACCATCCCACCAATTTCTTGCGGAAGTGGCAGTATGTCAAACAGAGTGAGACTCTGAGACGACGTACTGAACAGAATATCGGTTTGGGAGCCATTGGTCACAAATTCCCCTTGATCAAATCGGATCTCTCCCATCCTTAGAGAAACCGACTCAATTGCATCCATTGAATCGTTCGTGGTGAAGGAACCTATATCTACGTTGTTTATTGTTGTTGAACCCCCCAGTGCTGGTGATACAACGTCTATACCATTGATTCGTAGATCATATTTCATTGAAGCGGCTGTAGCGGGGGATAAATTGACCATCGTTACGGTAGCGGCAGTGGTAGCAACTGTGAATGCAGCCAGCCAAGGCGAGTAGCTAAGTTTCATAAATTGGAAACCCTGTAGGAAGTGAAACAACTGTGACAATTAAATAACTAAATAAAGGAATGTTTCCTCTATCTGTAGAAGTATTTATAAAACCATACTCATTTGTATTTGTCAAGTCAATCTCATCTATTATTTTTTACATAAATATAATTAATAATTTCAATATTACACTGGTTTTGTATTGTAAGTTACATTTAATGTCTATGATTAGGATCTTTAACTCAATTAACTAACAAAATTCATGTCTAGGTATTTATTCAGTGAGGGGATAGAGTCATAATTTCTACGGGAATTCGCAAGATAATCTTAGCGAAGTGAGATAAGCCGAACTTAAATTTAAGCGATCGCGGCAACTCTTGCCAGGAAACTGGCACAAAGCCAAAGCGCCTGTAAAACTGGGCTAGGCGTGTTCCTAAGCATTCCAGATAGAGGGGGTGGCTGGCTTGACGAATCAGATGCTGCGTCAGCAAGCTTCCCAAACCGCGATCGCGCCACTCTGGGGCGACAACTAAACTCCCTAACTCCTGGGCGTCAGCAAACTGGCGTAACTGCCCACATGCTACCACCTGTCCCTGACATTCAATCACCCAGAATTGCTGCCATCGTAACTGAGTCGGATCAAGTTTTGCCCCCAGTACCAATCGGAAAATCGCGCCCCGATCCCCAGAAGAGGCGCGTCGGAGGGTACAGTTGGCGGGTAGAGACGGTTGAGTCATGAGCCTGTAGGATGATTTATGGTGCGATCGCTGATTTTAATGGTTCGAGAGTACCCGAAACCTGATACATTTACCGAGTATCGGCTCTTCAATTTTATGGATTGACTATGAAAGTCTTGGTTATTGGTGGCGATGGTTATTGTGGGTGGGCAACCGCCCTGCATCTATCCAAAAAAGGATACGACGTCGGGATTATGGATAACCTGGTGCGCCGTCACTGGGATATGAAACTGGGTGTAGAAACCCTGACGCCAATTGCACCGATTCAACACCGTATCCAACGTTGGCAGGATCTGACGGGTAAATCCATTGACTTGTTCGTGGGTGATATCACCGACTACGATTTCCTGATTAAATCCCTGCATCAGTTTGAACCGGAGGCAATTGTTCACTTTGGCGAACAACGATCTGCCCCATTCTCGATGATTGACCGCGAACATGCGGTACTGACTCAGGTGAATAATGTCGTAGGGACATTAAATATTCTCTACGCCATGCGACAAGACTTCCCCGATTGCCATTTGGTCAAACTGGGGACGATGGGTGAATACGGAACGCCGAATATCGATATCGAAGAAGGCTACATCACCATCGAGCATAATGGGCGTAAAGATACCTTACCCTATCCCAAACAACCCGGTAGCTTCTACCACCTGAGCAAAGTCCACGATAGCCATAATATCCACTTTGCTTGCAAGATTTGGGGACTCCGGGCAACGGATCTGAATCAGGGTGTCGTCTATGGTGTCTTAACCGAAGAAACCGGAATGGATGAGATGCTGATTAACCGCCTCGACTACGATGGCGTTTTCGGTACTGCCTTAAACCGTTTCTGTATCCAGGCGGCGGTGGGTCATCCTTTAACGGTCTATGGTAAAGGGGGACAAACCCGAGGCTTCTTAGATATTCGGGATACCGTGCGTTGTGTCGAACTCGCGATCGCGAATCCGGCTGATCCGGGTCAATTCCGCGTATTTAACCAGTTCACGGAAATGTTCAGCGTGGGCGACTTAGCCGTGATGGTGAAAAATGCTGGCACCCATTTGGATATCGATGTGGACATTAAGCACCTCGATAACCCACGAGTTGAGTTAGAACAGCATTATTTCTACGCCAAAAATACTTGCCTGTTAAGTTTAGGACTCCAACCCCATTACCTCTCTGATTCCCTGATCGATTCCTTACTTAACTTTGCCAGCAAGTACAAGCACCGTGTAGATGAAAAACAAATCTTACCCAAGGTGTCTTGGCGGCGCTAAAGCTCTTGACTATCGGTTCAGGATTCAGGACTATGGTAGGGAAGACATAAAACATCAACGGGAAAAAATAGGGGTTGCGGTGATTGATGTTCCCGTTTTTTCAACCCAATTCGGTCTAGAACAGCCCAGGATAATCACTGAACTAATGGTTTCGGTAAGAGGAACTAGAAACTCTTGGTTTCCTCTTACCCTATCTCATCTTTCCCTGGGAATAGCCAGATTTTCATAGCTTGTCATGATGATGATAAAATCGACAATTCTTCTCGTGTTTGTCGTCTTACCCGGTTTCGCTGCATCGGTTCTCAGTGCCTATTATCTTTTCCCAGAATGGGTAGCATTAGAGCGTCACCAAAGATATTATCAACAGTTGTCTGAATCTCCATCTTCGACAATGCGGGATTTATCCATTGCCCAAGCCGCAGAAAATAGACATCGAATTAACTGTTTTGCTGAAGGTGTGGGCGTTTTACTAGGGGGAATTATCGCGGCGATTGGGATTCATGGACTCTGTACCTTACCGCCCAAAAACGCTGAAGATCCTTCGTTGTTCTAACTGTCGCCATCAAGATGAGGATAAATGGTACTGAAATTTTGGCTGGTGGGTTTCGACTTCGCTCAACCCACCCTAGGGTATATAAGGATTTCGGCGATCCAAAAAGGTTGATTTTAGTGCCATTGAGGTTAGGACAGATTTGACACTCCCTCGCCTGAGACGAGGGATTCTTCTCTCATCCAGAAGCCTTAGAGTATTGATTTTCATCAATACACCAGAGGGCTAACTGTCCGGAAGCGTTTACCCAGTATTCCTGGGAGATTCGCGTATGCCCTACGCTATCTAAAGCCTTGATCAAAATGTTTATGGCAGCATTCCAGTCTCTATCGAGGACAGTACCGCAGCTACAAACATGAGTGCGGGTACTCAAAGACTTTTTAACCCTAGCTCCACAGCAAGAGCAATCCTGCGAGGTAAAGCTAGGGTTTATTGCTACCAATTCTCTGTTAAATAGGTTGGCAAAGTATTCCAGCCATTCGCGGAATATTGTCCAACCAGCATCTGATATTGACTTGGCTAATCTATGGTTCTTAACCAGTCCTCGAACATTTAAGTCCTCAATCGCCACGAAATCGTTAGATTTCATTACGCATCTTGCTAGCTTAACCGCAAAATCTTTACGC
>NZ_JAVJQN010000109.1:0-114391 GCF_040218245.1 Coleofasciculus sp. E1-EBD-02
TCCTAGCAAAGTCGAGTTAATTAAGAGAAATAACGGCTTATGTGTAGCGTAAAAAATTGGATGCCTCCATTCTTCCGGCATCCCGCTATACCTCCTCGCCCTACGAGAGTTGAGGGCGAGGATTCCCGCGAATATGTTGAAGGGGATATCACTCAGTTAAGCGTCGATGCGATTGTCAATGCGGCAAACGTTTTGGAAGAAAAGACAACCATCGAACAAGTGATTTTTGTTTGTTTCTCTAAGCCATCCTATAACTACCATCGGCAAGCCATGCAGGACATTATCACAAATAAGGAATAACGAGTGATTTCAATAGCTCTAATTCAACTCAGTTTAACTGCCATTCTTGCCTTCTATGTCGCTTGGAATCTAGGTGCCAATGATGTAGCGAATTCCATGGGAACGTCAGTTGGCTCAAAAGCGGTTACTCTACGGCAAGCGCTAATTATTGCAGGTATTTTGGAGTTTACGGGTGCGGTTTTATTTGGTCAAGGGGTGGCGACAACGTTAGCAACGAGAGTGATTGATCCAACGTTATTTGCCCAAACGCCACAGGTGTTACTACTGGGGATGATGTCTGTATTACTGGCTTGTGGTTTATGGTTACAAATTGCTACCAGTCTCGGATTACCTGTCGCATCATCTCATGCTGTAGTTGGCGCGATCGCCGGATTTTGTTGGGTGGCGATTGGGGTGCAAGCGGTAGATTGGGGAACCTTGGGGCGTATTTCGTTAACCTGGATTATTACACCTGTTGTTAGTGGTAGTTTAGCCGCCGGATTTTATAGTATTATCAATACGTCAATTTTAAGGCAAAGGAATCCGATGGTTCAGCTACGAGAATGGATTCCTTGGCTAAGTGCGATTCTTTTGAGTATCTTTGGCGCGATTGTCATGCCAAGTTTATTTAATCGTCCGCTATTTGATGCTTTGCCCATTCCTACCCATGATTTACCGATTATTACAGTTTCGATTGCGGCTATTGTCCTGAGTCTGATTAGTTGGCGTCAGTTGGAACGTAGCCCCTTAATTCTACCTGTTAATCCTGAAGAATCGAAAGTTCAATCTATTCGCCGCTGGGCAACTGGAGAAGCGGAAATTGAAGCGAATATTGCCCCACCCCCTAATGCTGTGTCTCCCTTTCCCTCAGCGATTGAGCAACAACTGGCGCGGTTTCAAGTTATCAGCGCTTGCTTTGTGGCATTTGCTCACGGTTCCAACGATGTCGGGAATGCGATCGCTCCCTTAGCTGCGATCGCGTATATTGTTGCAACGGGTACGGTTCCACTCACCGCATTTAATATTCCGTTGTGGATTCTCCTCATTGGTGGTGCTGGTATCGTTGCAGGATTAGCTGTTTGGGGTAAAAAGGTGATTACTACCGTTGGGGAAAATATTATCCCTTTACAACCCAGTAGTGGATTTTGTGCCGAAATTGCCACAGCTACAACTGTTTTACTCGCCTCCCGCTTTGGTTTTCCGGTTTCAACGTCTCATGCTTTAGTTGGTGGTATTGTGGGTATTGGATTGATTCAAAATTGGCGCACGGTTCGCTTTCAAACCCTTAAATCCATTGCTCTGGCTTGGTTGATTACGCTACCTGCTGCCGCTAGTTTAGGGGCGATTATCTTTATTAGTTTACGTGGGATTTTTCTTTAGGCTCTTAAACAAGGGCGGGTTTTGTTGATCATTTATCGGCTCTTAATTAGCCTTAGTCCATTTTTGGTAAGAATAAGGTTCGACTCACCGCATTTAATAGTCTTGGGTGGATTATCATTATCGGTAGCGCTGGTGTTGTAGCCGATTTAGCCGTGGGGCAAACAGGTGCTATGGCAAGAGTGTGTATTGGGGTTGTTATGCCAAGCCTTCTACACACCCATCCTGACCAGGAAAGAGAAAATATCTCTATTGAAATACATAATATACTATAATCAGGCATAGCTTGTGTCAGAGAAAGATATTTTTGCCCGGATGGGTACTCACTATGCTAATTCGTTTTCGTGCAGAAAATATATTGTCTTTCCAGGAGCAAATTGAGTTCAGCATGATTCCATCCTTACAAAGGATTCATGCTCATCAGGTTTTTCGGACAAAGAAGAGAAGTGAAGTTAGTTTAACCCGTTTCGCTGCTATATATGGTGCTAATGCTTCTGGTAAATCAAATTTGGTCAAAGTAATTAAGTTTGCTCAGAATATGGTTGTGCATGGGCTAAAGCCAGAAGCTAAAATTCCCGTCCAACGTTTTCGCCTCAATCAGGATTGTCTCCATCGCCCTGCTCGGTTTGAAATTGAATTCAAGATGGGGAGGCAAATGTATGAATATGGATTTGAATTAGATTCTCAGTTTATTCACACTGAATGGCTGCAAACGTTTACGCGCCGAGCTGATACACTGCTTTTTCGTCGCACTACAGATAAGAATGGTAATGCACAGCTAGAATTTGGGGAATTTGCTGACAAAATTAGCAGCGAAGAAAATTTGTTTCTCCAGTTTGTTGGTAAAGGTACGCGACCCAATCAACTATTTTTACGTGAAAGTATTGAAAGAAATGTTAAATATTTTAGAGCCGCTTATGATTGGTTTCGTAAAGTTTTGACAATTATTGAGCCAATGTCAGAATATATTCCAGTTGAACTGCAAATGAATGAAGATGAAGCGTTTTCAGAATTTCTGGGTAAAGTTTTACGAGAGGCTGATACTGGGATTACATCGATTCAAGCTGAGGAAATTGCTCTGGATGATCTTGATCTTTCAGAAGAAGCATTAGAATTTATAAAAGAAGGATTATCGAATGCAGATGGAGTTTTCTTGAAACTAGCCAAATTGCGTTTAACTGCAATTAAAAAAGATGATCAAATTCGTGTATTGAAATTAGTACCTATTCATCAAACCTCTAATGGAAATGAAAAAGCTGTGTTTGAGATTCATGAAGAATCGGATGGAACCCAGCGATTAATCGATTTCGCCCCTTTGTTACATGAGTTACTCCTAGGAGAAGATGAACGTGTTTTTATTGTCGATGAATTTGATCGGAGTTTGCATCCTAAACTATCTCGAATGATTGTTGGTATTCATCTTGATGAGGCGAATGCTACCAAGCCAAGTCAACTGATTGTGACAACACACGAAACCACTATTCTGGACTTAGATTTACTGCGTCGAGATGAAATCTGGTTTGTTGAGAAGAAGCCGGAAACGGGAGCAGCCGATCTTTATTCTTTGCATGATTTTAAACCCCGTTACGATAAAGATGTCCTCAAAGACTACCTCTATGGTCGATATGGAGCAATTCCTTTTCTGGGAAATGTTCGTGCGTTACGATTAAGTGCAGCCAAAGATCAATCTTCTGGGATAGCTGAAGGTTCAGAGGTTTAAATGTCTAAGGGAAAACGTTCCTTCAAAAGACCTTCGCCAAAGCGTGAACTAGAGAAGGTTTATATTGTAGCAACTGAAGGTGAAAAAACGGAAAAAATATACTTTGAGTTCTTTAATGGTGTAGAGTATCGAAAGAAAATTCAAGTTAAAGTCCTACCCACCAAAAAAGGAAAATCCTCACCAAAAGCCGTAATTCAACGTCTCCAAGACTATGCTAAAAAAACCCGCTTAAAGCCAAAGGATGAATTATGGGTTGTTATTGATGACGATGAACGTCCCAAAGAACAGCTTCAAGCTGTAGCGAATGAGTGTAAGCAGAAGGACAATTATTTCCTTGCTATAAGTAATCCATGTTTTGAACTCTGGCTGCTATTGCATCAGGAGAATCCGAAGACGCCTCATAATGCTCATCTTTGTGAACAAGAACTAACCCGATTACTGGGTCATAAATATAACAAAAGTGATTATGATCTGAGCAAATTGACACCCCATATTAAAACAGCAATCCGTCATGCTAAACGATTAAATACTGAAGAAATTCCCAGTTCAGTCGGTACTCGCGTATATCTATTGGTGGAAAAGCTGAGCCAAAAATAGCCATTTCGATAGACTGAAAAATTTATCGCCCCCTTAGCTGCGATCGCGTATATTATTGCTACGGGTATAGTTCCCCTCAGTTTCCGTTGGATTTTTCTTTAGGCTCTTAAGCCAGGGCGGGTTTTGTTGATCATTTATCGGCTCTTAATTAGCGTTAGTCCCTAAACCGAATGCCACTGAGTTTAGAGTTTGTAGTAAGCGCTTTAGCGCTTCTGGCACTAAAGTGCCTACTACGAACCCAGCTTAAGTCAGTGACATTCTCCCTAAACCCGCCCCTACAATTGTCCATTTGATTGACTTGATTCGAGGGAATGCTTATTCCTTAAACGTTTCGGCGATATAACCAATCCGGTCAACAATATCGGCAATATTACTAATGTAATAATTATTTTCATTAACCGAGAGGGTCAGGTTTTCTAGCAATAAAAACGACCAGATTTCCCCATCTGTGATAATGCCGTAGACTTGATCTTGCTGGAACTTCTTTAGCGTCGCATACATTTCCGCGACACATTGCCCTAACCCATCAGATAGACTACTTTTTTTTACTTCGACGACTGAAATAATCGGCGAAATAAAATCAATCTCATCAAGACTTAAAGCGCAATCGTATTTGCCATTTAATGGGTGAGGTAAACCCGGTGTTTCCTCTGGATTAATATCAACGGGTGGTTCAAAAAAGATACCGAGATTATAAGTGTCGCTAGCTTCCCACAAAATATGAGATACTAAGAGACTGCCTCGGGTTGCTTCGTTATCCGATTTGGACAGGCTAATGCGAGACTTCATCTTTTTTACGGCTACCTGCAAATCAGGATAAGACTGATCTGTGGGGTGAAAGTTGCTAAATAAATTAGCGTCTTTCAATAGTGTGATATTAAAGATAGCTTTTAATTCAGCGGCTGAGTATTTTCTATAGTCACCAAAAGACATAATGTGCCTTCAGAGTTATTTGACACTCCCCGCTCTTGCATAGACGGGGATACTTTCTTCTCCAATTTAAGTGCGGGAGGTGGAATACAACTGTGCTACATATTCCCCATACCCGTTATAGGGAAGCGTTTCCCGTCTTTCCCAGGAAAAATTGGGTCCTTTACCAACAAACTTTTCCGTCGCTTGAGACCAACGTGGGTGCGGCACATCTGGATTGACATTTGCCTCAAACTTGTACTCAGAGGGAATTAACGTATTCCAAAATGTCGCGGGTTGAGTCTCAACAAATTCAATCTTGACAATAGACTTAGCCCCCTTAAACCCATATTTCCATGGCACAACCTCTCGAATTGGTGCTCCATGCTGTTTCGGCAGAAAATGACCGTAAATCCCCACGGCAAAAAATGCCAAATCATTCGCCATTTCCTCTATCGTTAATCCTTCGGTATAGGGCCACGGTAGTTTACCACTGAATGACCACGCTGGACCGATTCTAATTTGAGGATCATCGAAAGACGTAAACCGGACAAATTTGGCTTTAGATGTGGGTTCCACCTCTTCCATTAATAATCGCATCGGAAATCCTAGCCATGGCAATACCATTGACCAGGCTTCGACGCAACGGAAGCGATAGATACGTTCTTCGAGGGGGAATCTTTTGCGTAAATCGTCTAAATCGTAGGTGCGGGGATTTTTCACCAATCCGGTGACTTCAACCTTCCACTCATCTGTCGGTAAGGCTTGGGCGGCTTGCCATATCGATTTGCCACTGCCAAATTCATAGAAGTTATTATATTGTCCCGCCAGTAACTCATTGGTGATAGGGCGGTCAACATTCGCAAATGCGCGATTGGTGTTAAGGGATTTGACCGTTGGTTGATTGAGGGTAGCGGCTAGGGCTTTATTGGTTTCCGAGTCAGAGGAGGCTTGACATCCCAGGATGGGGAGAATACTCGCACCGACTAGGGTTTTGAGAAAGCGACGCCGATTGAAGTAAACGGCTTCAGGCGTGATTTGGTTTTCGGGAATTTCCCAGGATTGGGGAACGCGGATAAGGGTCATTGGGAAACAAGGTTGACGGCTGATGCAGCGGCGTGAATTGAAAGAACGCCTGTATACAAATCTTAACCTGTTTCCAGTCAAACGCTAAATAAGTGTTGAGGGTGAGGAGAGGGAAGGGGGAACAGGGAGCAGGGGAAGCTGGGGAAGCTGGAGGAGCAGGGAAATCAGTTGGTGGAAATCACCTCAATCTTATGAAGTTATATTAACAACCCTCAAACCCTTACAAATGACGAATGACAACCCCCACCTTTAACTTTAATTGTCCCAACCTACTTATACATAACAACAACACTCAACCTGCTCTCTGAGTGACTTCCTCTCAATAATCAATCCTAAATAGAGTTGCTCTAAATTCGGTGATTCAGATGCATTGCTCCCTACATTTCTAGTTGGAGGATGTATCAGTCTTCGCGTTGAGTGTTGTTGTTAGAAGTTTGGTCTCGGATAAGACAGATATTAGATTTAACAGAGTCTTAGCTTTCCCTCCTTTCTGGATTTTCAAGTGACATTAATATCTGTCATTGAAGCTTTCTCTTTCGCTTCAATTACTAATTTACTACTCTCTCAGAAAAGTACAACCCTTTGCAATATTTTTTAATGTTTCTTTTCTTTCCCTAACTTATAGACACATAACTTTAAATTGGTGAGAGTAGCGACTCTAGTCTGGATTCACTATGACTAATTCTCAAACGGCTGCAAAGAAAAGCTTTGCACTAACGTGGTTTTGACGACATCCTCGTGAGTCGGTTTCAGCATATCTAGCAGAACTACGATATTACTACGGTTAGGAGATAGCCGCACCTCTCGTATCCGATAGCCTTTCACGGCATCTCGATAGTTATTCAGACTACCCAGAGTCAAGCGCTGATTCTGATAGTTTATGATTAAGCGCATAGACGCCCGTTCGACTGGAGACGTGCCTCCCGATAACACGGAGGGGATACGCCTTTGTTCTAGACGCAGTTGTAACGGCTGGTTGTTTAAGCGAAATGTAACAGTTTCGCTGTCATCTGGCTGACGGGTGCTATCGATGACAGGAAGTTTAATACCAACTTTCAGCCGATTTAGTCCTAAATCTTGTCGGAGGGTTACTGTGTCTTGCAGCAAGTCGTTTTCAGCCGCTTGATTGCTGAGACTGTAAGCATCGCGATTATAGTCTGTTCGCAGACAACCATTTCTGACACAGGAATTATTGGGGATATTGATAATTTGCAGATGAGCTGTGGGAACTTCTGTGACTGAATCCCGGTAACTTTCTAGATGAATATAATGACGATTATCCGGGGAGAATCCGGCTAAGCGAACCGAGGTGTTGAGTATGGCTGCATATCCGGGGTTGAGGAACAGGATCACACTGGCTGCGATCGCGGGAGACACGAATGATGCTATTTTCATAACCAGAAGGTAAGTAGGTGGGGACAATTGAAGTTAACGGCGGGGATTGTCATTTGTCATTCGTCATACTCGTGAAGCGCCAAGCCAGCTAGATTTATGTAAGGGTTTTTAATGGAACTGAGACTGGAGGGCGACGGCGGCTTCAGCTAGGGCTTCTCGACCTTGATCTAGAACGTATGCCATGCCAACAAAGCCGTGAATTGTACCATCATAGCGAGTCATTCTCACCGATACTCCGGCTTTTTGCAAGCGCATCCCATAGGCTTCTCCTTCATCTCGCAGGGGATCATATTCAGCGGTGAGAATCAAAGCTGGGGGTAAATTACTCAAATCGTCCGCCAGTAAGGGTGAAGCTTGGGGATTTTGTCCGTCGGCGGCTGATGGGAGGTAATGATGCCAAAACCAAATTAATAACTCTGTGGTTAACAAGTAATCTTTGCCATTTTGCCGATGGGAGTCGGTGTCAAAGCCATACTGAGTTGCGGGATAGAATAGCACTTGATAACTTAGGGAGGGGAAATTGCGATCGCGTGACAGTAAGGCGACAACGGCGGCTAAGTTTCCTCCGGCGCTATCTCCACCAACAGCAATGCGTTTCGGATCACCATGGAATGACGCCGCATTTTTAGCCACCCATTCTGTGGCGGTATACGCATCCTCTACAGCGGCGGGAAATTTATGTTCGGGTGCGAGACGGTAATCCACAGAAACGACAATACAATCGGCTTGATTTGCCAAGGTGCGACAGATACTATCCACCGCATCCAAGCTACCGATAACCCAACCACCACCGTGGAAAAATACCAGAATCGGAAAGGGTGGGTTTCCGGCTGGTGTATAAATTCGGATCGGAATATCTACTGTAGAACCAGGAATGATATGATTCTCTACTCTGGCGACAGGTTCAGGTTTATGGGAAAATTGATCCGCTTGCGCTGCTTGTTCTCTCGCCGGGATGGGGTCAAGTTCATTTAGGGGAGGTAGTCCTAATTCTTTGATTTGGTTTAATATTAGTTGGGTTTGGTCATTCAATGGCATAATTAATTGGCTATTAAATTGGATATACTGATGATTAAAGGCAGGTTTTGTTGTTCAGTTATTGGCGATAATCAGGGCGGGTTTTGTTGTTTGGTTATTATCCGGACAAGTTCTTGACGATAATCAGGGCGGGTTTTGTTGTTTAGTTATTATCCGGACAAGTTTTTGACGATAATCAGGGCGGTTTTTGTTGTTCAGTTATCACTTGACGAGTTACTTCTGTCCCTAAACCCGCCCCTACAATCCGACAATAGGATGTCTTATTGATGACACAGTATCCTCAAAATTTCAATAACAATACTCAACTGTTGTATTGGCTGTTTAGAACAGAGAAAATTGACTTAAGTTGGGGACGTTTATTTGAACAGAAACCGATTCCTTTACCGCCAGCAATGAACTGGAATCGGATTGAAGGCATGATCTTAGGACTAGCCATTGGTGATGCGTTAGGGAATACTACAGAAAGTTTAACACCGCAACGACGCCAAATCCAATACGGAGAAATTCGGGACTATTTACCCAATCGCTATGCCAATTACCGTCCGGTTGGTTTACCCTCGGATGATACCCAATTAGCTATCTGGATGTTAGAGGAATTGAATGGGAATCACGGACTTAATCCAGACTGTCTGGCGCAGCGCTTTACTCAGGGACGTATTTTCGGCATCGGCTCAACGATGAAGGGGTTTTTACGCCATTACAAAAGTGGATTACCCTGGTTTAAATCGGGTCTTAAATCGGCGGGAAATGGTGCATTGATGCGAATTGCGCCCATCGTAATTCCCCATCTGCGTTCTCAAACGAAAGCACTCTGGGTTGATACAGCTTTGGCTGCTATGTTAACTCATAACGACTCGGCATCTAATGCAGCATGTTTGGGATTTGTGGCAATGCTGTGGCAACTTTTCACCCGATCAACTGTACCTGAACCAAACTGGTGGCTGGAAACCTATATCCAGTTCACTCAGGATTTGGAGATTGACTCATCCTATCGTCCGCGTGGTGGTACTTTTACTGAGGATAGAGGATATCTGTGGCAATTTGTGGAACGACGAGTGAGTCAAGCTTATCAGCAAGGATTGTCAGTTCGGGAGGCGTGCGATCGCTGGTATTCTGGTGCTTATCTTTTAGAGACAATACCCAGCGTTCTTTATATCCTGATGCGATATGCCGATAATCCAGAAGCGGCAATTGTGCGAGCGGTTAATGATACCAAGGATAATGATACCATTGCCGCCATTGTCGGAGCGGCGGTGGGAGCGTTACATGGAAAAGACGCCCTACCTCAACGCTGGCAAGTGGGACTATTGGGTCGAACGGCTGAACGTGATGATGGTACACTCTGGAGAGTTCTAGAGACAGCTGATCAGATCTGGTGGCATCATCAGGAATCATAAATTATGGAATTGTTTTCTCATGACCAAGCATAAATTATCTCAGAATCAGGGTGGGTTTTGTTGATACGTTATCGGTGAGGGAGGGCGGGTTTTGTTGAGGCGTTATTGGTGAGGGAGGGCGGGTTTTGTTGAGACGTTATTGGTGACAAGTTAATCGAGTTCCTAAACCCGCCCCTACAAGTGACTGACTGATGATTTATGAATTATGTATAAACCAACAATCTGTATTACATTAGGTACTCGCCCAGAGGCGATTAAACTTGCACCCGTGATCCAACAGTTTCAAGCCTGTGATCTGTTTAAGACTCAGGTGATTTTGACGGGTCAACATCGGGAAATGGTGGATCAGGTGATGCGGCTATTTCAACTAAAAGCTGATCGCGATTTAGAAATAATGCAAGTCAAGCAAACGCTGACCGATATTACCTGTCGAAGTTTGCGGGGATTGGAGGCGTTATTTGCTGATATTAACCCACAGTTGGTGATTGTACAAGGGGATACGACGACAGCATTTGCGGCGACTTTAGCGGCATTTTATCAAAAAATTCCTGTGGGTCATGTAGAAGCAGGGTTACGAACGGATGATTTGTTTAATCCTTATCCCGAAGAAGCAAATCGACGGTTGATTTCTCAGTTAGCCCAACTGAATTTTGCACCGACAGCTAAGGCGGTGGAAAATCTGAAAACGTCGGGGATTGTGGGGGAGATTCACCAGACGGGAAATACGGTGATTGATGCGTTACTGACGGTAGCTAAGCAGGAACCCCAATGTCCGGTTCCGGGATTAGAGTGGGACAAGTATCGGGTATTGTTAGCCACGGTTCATCGGCGAGAAAATTGGGGTAAACCTTTAGAAGATATTGCCCAAGCTTTTATTCAACTGTTGGATCAGTTTACGGATACGGCGTTATTGTTACCGTTACACCGAAATCCTACGGTTAGAGAACCCCTGAAACAAATCTTGGGTAATCATCCGCGAGTCTTTTTGACCGAACCTTTAGATTATGCCGAATTAGTGGGCGCGATCGCACGGTGTTATCTGTTGCTGACGGATTCGGGGGGATTGCAGGAGGAAGCGCCGAGTTTAGGGAAACCGGTGTTAGTGTTGCGGGAAACTACGGAACGCCCAGAGGCGATAGAAGCGGGAACCGCGAAGTTGGTGGGAACGAATCCGAGTCAAGTTGTCGCCGTCGCCAGTGAATTACTCGGAGATGCTAAGGCGTATCAGGTGATGGCTACTGCTGTTAATCCCTTTGGGGATGGTTACGCCGCCGAACGGATTTTGGCAATTGTCAAAGGATATTTGCTCAAGGGGTGACAATCGGGGATGGCGTTTTCAGCCGTTTTCGTGTATATTAATTACGATTAGAACCTTGACAATTCCATAATGTGGGAATTTTGTCGATCCGACTAATCGACACCAGTTGGCAAATCGCTGAAACTCTATAGTTTCCGTTAAGTGGTGTCGATGCCTGACTGGGAGAGGGTTTGAGCGATAGGTTTTGCTCAATTTTGGGCAGGATAAGGTGGGATTTTATGGGTGGTGTCGATTCGGCGGCTGAAACCCAGTCCCTGTATGGTTTCCTGAGCGAACTCTTTCCAAACACACTTCCCCGAAAGGGGATGGAAACTATGATAGTACGGAAACTCCTCTGACACAAGTGTCAGTCTTTCCAAACACACTTCCCCGAAAGGGGATGGAAACCGAACATGTCATCGTAAGCCATAACTATGCCTCAAACTTTCCAAACACACTTCCCCGAAAGGGGATGGAAACCCCAACTCGCCGGTGTGTTGTACAGAAAAAGTTACTTTCCAAACACACTTCCCCGAAAGGGGATGGAAACGCTACACAGACAGCTACTAGTTTTAATTCGTCTTTCATCTTTCCAAACACACTTCCCCGAAAGGGGATGGAAACTTAACCCTCCAAGTCCAAATAATAAGCGAACCTTCTGTAGACTTTCCAAACACACTTCCCCGAAAGGGGATGGAAACTTTTGTCCCGTTTATCGCGGAAATTTCTTCAATTTCCTGAGGCTTTCCAAACACACTTCCCCGAAAGGGGATGGAAACTCTTGGATTTTAACGTTTACCTTTGTACCCGTTTTCGACTTTCCAAACACACTTCCCCGAAAGGGGATGGAAATAAGAGAAAATTTTATATGCCGTAGGGTGGGCATTGCCCACCAGCCTTAAAGCTGTGTCTATCTACTCCTCGACATTTTCCCCCTCATCCCCTAACCCCTTCTCCCACCCTGGGGAGAAGGGGAACCGGATTCTCTTGCTCCCCTCTTCCCATTCCCCCCATGCAAAAAAAAGCGAAGCATCTGCTGGTCTCCCCCTTTTTAAGGGGGACGGAAGGGGGATCAAAAGGGGGACGGGAGGGGGATCAAAAAGGGGGACGGAAGGGGGATCTAATCGGGAGACGGAAGGGGGATCTAATCGGGGGACAAAATCCGGGTTAGCTACCCCTGTTATAACTCAGTCCGCGCAGGCGGACTTTGTTTGTGTAGCAGCGATTTCAATCGCCGTGGCTTTGTTTGTGTAGCAGCGATTTCAATCGCCGTGGCAAAAGGGGGTAATAAAGGCTGATTTGGTATTAAACGATGGGAACTTGGCAAAACCAAACCATCACAGTAACCAAGTCTTATTCGCAAAATCCGCAGGCTTTTCGCTATCCTTTTGAATTGGTCGTCCGAGAGGGCGGGCGGGAGATCTAGCGGGAGGACGTTTGGTTTCAACGGGTGGCGTTGGTTCTATCGGTCGCTTTTGAGTGGCTTTAAGCGATTCATTCTCTTGTTTCAAACTCTCCGCTTCTTGCATCAATTTCTCATTGGCTTGAGCGAGTTGAACAGCGGCTTTTTTGGCATCCTCAAATTCACTCTTTAAATGGTCGAGTTTCTTTAACTCACTTTGTAAGTTTTCAACGGATTCTTGCTGATGCTGTAATTGGGTTTCTAAGTCCGTAACTTGTTCCTTTAACTGCTGTTCTCGTTTCTCCGTTTGGGCTAAACTATCCTTTAAATTAACGATAGTGGTTTCTTGTTGTTGGGCTTCTTCGAGTGCCTGTCTCAATTCCGCAACCGTAGCTTCAAGGTCAGCTTTGGTGGGAGTTGAAGATTTACTGGTACTGGTTCTTCGGCGGGTTGCCATAGTTGATTCGTCCTCTGTTTCTGTATTCGGTTCGTTAGTATCTTCAATAGGTTGCTGATTGGAAGATGGCGATTTTTCTACCTCTTCCCGCAGCAAATCAGTTAACTTCTTTTTGGTCATTAGCACCCCCAATGATGGTGTAGTTCATCCGCCACCCGGCGATAATCAGCTTGGGCTTCACGGGCATTTTCTCCGCCCAATTGAGTAATCGGTATCCCCTGCAATGCGGCGCGTTCGTGGGCTTTGTATGTCCGAATAAAGGTTCGGAATGCGGGAACACCGAGTTCTCGGAGTGTGGTTTGCGCCTCTAACGCTTCCCGACGACTGCGAGAATCTACCCGAGTTAACAATACCCGATGGGTGGTTCCTACTGGTGCGATCGCACGCCGTACTGTTTCCATTAAAACCGCTAAGTCCATCGGTGCCGGAGGTGTGGGTAAAATAATATAATCTGCGATCGCGACTACAGCAGTCAAGGCGTCTGAACGCAGGGCGGGGGGTGTATCCACAACGGCTATTTCGTAATCTTTCAAGGTTTGTAGACGACTCAAGAGTTGAGGATTGGTTTCTTGGGCGATATCAAACCTGATTTCTCCCTCACTTCGTTCTACCCACCAACTGGCTGAACCTTGAGGATCAGTATCTACTAACAAAACCTGTTTTTTTTCCGCAAGTACGGCGGCTAAGTTGACTGAGGTTGTGGTTTTGCCAACACCTCCCTTTCCATTAATAATAGCGATTATATTGGTCATTCGTCATTTGTCATTCGTCATTTGTCTTATGTCATTTGTCTTATGTCATACTCGCGAAGCGAGAAGCAAGCTACGTCTTATGGTCAGGGCGGGTTTTGTACAAACGTTATCATCAATAGCGAAACGTGATTTCCTAAACCCGCCCCTACACATTCAACATTTATACCGCTTCCGGTAAGGCTCCTCGCATTTTGCTTAACCAGTCAATTAAATTCTCTAACTGTTTATTGGCTTTGAGAACCCCTAATCCCCGTACTGTTACTTTACCAGGAGAATAGACAAAGCGCGATCGCAAATGTTCGGGTAGGTTCTCTTTCAATAGCTTCCAGGCGGGTTCCTCCATGGGCGTTTCTAGGGCGATGTGCTGTTTACCCTCTGGTTTAATCCGACTAAATCCGAGAGATTTCGCCACCTGCTTCAGTTCCACAATCCGCAATAATTGTTCAACGGGTGCGGGTAAAGGACCATAGCGATCATGCCAATCTGCGGCAATTTGGACTAATTCAGACCGAGAATTCGCCGCCGCTACTGTCCGATAGGCACTCATCTTTTGATCCAAATCAGGAATATAATCAGCCGGGATAAAGGCGGTAAGATTTAAGTCAATTTGGGTATCATCCACTTGGGGAATTTCTTGTCCCTGAATCTCGCGAATGGCTTCTTGTAACATTTCCATATACAAATCAAAGCCAATCACATCCATTTGTCCCGACTGTTCCGCCCCGAGGAGATTTCCCACGCCTCGGATTTCCATATCCCGCGTCGCCAGTTGATACCCAGAACCCAATTGGGTAAACTCCTGAATCGCCCGTAATCGCTTGCGGGCGGCGTCAGATAGGGTTTCTTGTTTGGGATAAAATAACCAAGCGTGTGCCTGTACGCCGGAACGCCCGACTCGCCCCCGCAGTTGGTAGAGTTGGGCTAACCCAAAGCGCTGGGCGTCTTCAATCAGGATAGTATTCACACGGGGAATATCTAACCCGGATTCAATAATTGTGGTACAAATCAGGATATCCGCTTCCCCGCTACTAAAAGTAAGCATGGTGGCTTCTAATTCCCCTTCGGGCATTTGTCCATGGGCAATTGCCAGTCTCGCGCTAGGTATCATTTCCCGCAGTTTCGTGGCGACTTCTTCAATTCCCTCGACACGGGGAACTACATAAAACACCTGTCCGCCGCGATCTAATTCGGTGCGAATTGCCGTGCGAACGGCTTCTGGATTATAGGGGGCTAAATGGGTTTTAATCGAACGCCGAGAGGGAGGGGGAGTGGTAATTAAACTCATTTCCCGCACACCAGAGAGGGACATATATAAGGTACGGGGAATCGGTGTGGCGGTTAAGGTGAGGACATCAACTTGTGTTTTTAGGGTTTTAATTTTCTCCTTTTGATTCACGCCAAAGCGCTGTTCTTCATCGACGACTAACATGCCTAAGTCGCGGAATTTGACGCTTTTGCCTAAGAGTTGATGGGTGCCAACAACGACATCTAGTTCTCCAGTAGAAAGGCGGCGCTGAATTTCTTTCCGTTCCTGGGCGGTGCGGAAACGGTTGAGTAATCCCACATGAATCGGATAGGGGGCAAAGCGTTCTTTTAGGGTGTGGTAATGTTGTTGGGTAAGAATGGTTGTCGGGGCGAGAAAGGCGACTTGTTTGCCAGAGGTAATCACTTTAAAAATTGCCCGCAAAGCTACCTCAGTTTTACCAAACCCCACATCCCCACAAACCAAGCGATCCATGGGGCGATCGCTCTCTAAATCTCGCTTTACGTCTTGCACGGCTTTGAGTTGGTCGGGCGTGGGTTGGTAGGGGAAGGATTCCTCTAATTCGTCTTGCCAGGATGAATCTTCGGGAAAGGCATAACCGGATCGTTGACTACGTTGGGCATAGAGTTTAAGTAAATCAACTGCCAGTTTTTTAATGGTTTTGCGAACCCGATTTTTGGTCTTTTCCCAGGCTTTGCTGGACATTTTATTCAGTTGCGGCGCACGGCTATCGGCACGGCGATAGCGTGATAAAACCCCTACCTGATCGGCGGCAACTCGTAATAAGCCATCGGCATATTTGATGACTAAATATTCACGGGTTTGATGGTTAAGAGTGAGACTTTCTAGCTTGACAAATTGACCAATTCCGTGGTTTTTATGCACCACATAATCCCCAGGAGTTAACTTATTCGGGTCAACTTGTTTGGATGCCGCACGGCGTCGCTTCCGCACATAACTGGGAGTGGCGAGCGTATGCTGTCCAAAAAACTCGCGATCGCTAATTACAACCAAGCGGAATGTGGGCAGGATAAAGCCTTCCAATTCCGCTAATCCGGAATATTTTACCGCCACAGGTGTTTTCTGGCTTTGTAGTTTATCAATCGCCGGATAATCGCGGGGATTGGGAACAAACTGGGCGGGACAATCATGTTCCTGTAACAGAGACACCGAACGACTCGGTTGAGCCGAAACCAGCCAAACCGAAAACTTGCGATCGCGTTCACGGCGGACAATTTCTGCAAGTTTGGCAAATTGGTGGGGTGTGGCGGGAATCGGGCGGCTGGCTAAATTCACCGCCGTCTCATTTGTCGCTTCTGCTAGTTCCGATAAATAGAGTAAGGTTTGGGTGTGTAGGGGCGGGTTTAGGGATTGTTGTTTTGATGTTGATGATAACGTTTCATCAACACCCGCCCTGACTGCGGTTTGCGTGTTGAATAATTCAGCATATTGACGATGCAGAGGGGGAAGAGGATGGGCTAACGTATCTAAATGATCTTGAGCATGTTCCACCCAGCGATCGCAATGAGCGCGACATTGTTCAGGTTCATCAATAGCAATAACCGTATTATCGGACAAATACTCCAACACAGAAGCAGGTTGATCAAACGCAATCCCCAAGAAGCGACGACTCCCTTCCAGATGTCCCCCCGCTTGCCAGAGTGCCTGTTCCTCTTCCTGTAGATGGATTTCCACCTGTTGGGCTTGGGTATCACTGAGGGCATCAGTAATAATGGGGCTAAAATCAGTAGGGGTGAGTACCAGTTGCTCAATTTTATCTAGAGAGCGTTGGGTCGCGGGGTCAAATTCGCGCAATTGTTCGAGTTCATCCCCGAACCACTCCAAACGCACGGGTAATTCGGCAGCAACCGGGAAAATATCCACAATATCACCGCGCCGACTCCACTGACCTTCCATTTCAACCAGTGGCACTCGATCATAACCCAAGCGTGCTAATTGTTTATCGATTTCTTTCGTATCCCAACTTACGCCTCGGTTGATTGTCAGGCAGTAGGATGCAAAGGCGGCGACTGGTGGTAAATGGGGTTGGAGTGCCGCATGAGTGGCGACAATTGCCAGTTGTCCGTTGGGCTTTGTCTGTCCATTGTCCGTTGAAGTTTGTGGGTTACCCTGATCAGGATTTGACGAATGATCAATCACCAAATCGGCTAATACCTGCATTTGTCCCCAAGTCATTTCCGATTCTGGGTCAAAAGGTTCGTAGGGTGACGCTTCTGAGGTGGGATATAAATGAACCGTTTGCCAGTTCATGGCTTCCAGTTGCACCGCCCAGCGACTGGCTTCCTCCAACGTGGCGCAGATCACCAAAAGATTGCGCCCGGCGGCTTGGGCGATGGCAGATGAGACTAATCCCTTAGGTAGACGGGCAATCCCATTCAGGTGTAAAGACGACTGACGATTCAGTTTAGAGAGGAGTTCACCCGTCAGGGGCGATCGCTCCAGAGTCCGAATGATAGAAGAGAATGCCATGATTCACCGCACGTTATTAGAAATAGACAACCCAAGCCGCCATCCATCGGCTTATCTCATTGTAGAAGCCTTGCTCACCTGAGAGGGTGACAAGGGATTTGAGGGTACTACTGGGTGTCGGGTGTCGGGTGTCGGGTGTCAGGTGTCGGGTGTCGGGTGTCGGGTGTCGGGTGTCGGGAAAAATTGAACTTTACTCAGGGAGTAACCAACAACTCTATTGTTTAGTCCATCTATCTCTACAGTCAAAAGCCAGAACTCAAGTCATGCTTGATACTAGAACCTGAGAATACATTCTCCCTCATTCCCAGCCATTACACTCATGTCCTCTGTCTCTCGCGAAATTGTCTTTATCCTCTTGCTCATCGGACTCAATGGTATCTTTGCTATGTCAGAGATGGCGATTGTCGCTGCTCGCAAGGTACGCCTGCAACAGTTAGCCAATCAAGGCAATTCTAAAGCTCGCACGGCTTTGGAGTTGACTAATTCCCCCAATCAGTTCCTCTCCACCGTTCAGATTGGCATTACCCTAATTGGTATCCTCGCCGGTGCCTTTGGCGGGGCGACGATTGCTGAACAACTTGCCACTCAGTTAAAGGAAATTCCCCTAATTGCATCCAAGGCGGATGCGATCGCGTTATTTGTTGTCGTGGTCATAATTACCTACCTGTCTCTGGTTATCGGGGAACTGGTACCCAAACGATTGGCACTCAGTAACCCCGAATTAATTGCCACGGCGGTAGCCGCCCCGATGAAATTTGTGGCAAAACTCACAGCCCCTGCGGTTCATTTACTCAGCTATTCCACGGAAACGGTACTGCACCTGTTGGACATCGCCCCCTCTCAAGAACCGACGGTAACCGAGGAAGAAATCAAGATTTTAATGCAGCAAGGTACCGAAGCCGGAACCTTTGAGAAAGTCGAACAAGACATGGTGCAGCGAGTATTCCGATTAGGCGATCGCCGGGTGAGTAGTTTGATGACGCCTCGTCCCGATATTGTCTGGCTAAATTTAAACGATTCCTCGGAAATGAACCGCCATAAGATGATGAATAGTTCCCATACCCGTTTTCCGGTTTGTCAGGGGGGGATTGACAATGTACTGGGTGTTGTGCAAGTCAATACCTTACTTGCCCATTGTCTCGCGGGTCATCCCCTGGATCTGACCTGTTGCTTGCGACAGCCGTTATTTGTCCCCGGAAGCACAAGGGCGCTGAAAGTATTGGAGTTATTCAAGCAATCGGGACCTCATTTAGCATTGGTGGTGGATGAGTATGGGGTGATTCAAGGATTAGTCACACTCAATGATATTTTAGAAGCCATTATTGGTGAAATTCCCTCTTTTGATGATGCGGATGAGTTGCACGCGGTACAGCGAGAGGATGGTTCCTGGTTAGTTGATGGCATGTTATCCGTTGAAGAGTTCCGCAAACTATTTGGCATTGACGAGTTACCGGGAGAGCAACGGGGAAACTATCATACTTTAGGCGGTTTTGTGATTACTCATTTAGGTCGCATCCCCACAGCGGCTGAATATTTTGAATGGGGAGGGTTACGGTTTGAAGTGATGGATATGGATGGCAATCGGGTGGATAAGGTATTGGTGATACCGTTGCACAAAGAGTATTATCACCGTCCCAATGATGTGTATTAATAATCTTTTTTGTAGAGACGTTGCATGAAACGTCTCTACTAATCGGGTCACCCTATTGTTTTAAACGCTACCAACCATGGGTTTTTCTGGCAACGATTGACGTAAACGATCGCCATATAAGGCTAACGCATTCCCGCCTAACAGCAGTCCCAGATGTTCTCGATCATAATCGGCAACAGTTGCGGCATCTTGGACACATCCGTGCAGCACACCATCCCAGTGACCATAATCCCCAGAGAAGCAGGTTAAATGCTTACCAATTTCACCCATCGCCACGGGCAAATACGCCGGACCCGGATCATCGGATTCAAAGGAGGTAAAAATTTGACCCCGTTCAAAATACTCGAAGGGATCACGGTGACGCAGGTCATAATGTTCATACAAGCTAGCATCCTCAATCTTCGTCGGATCATGTGCCGCATTCCACAACAAATCAAACAGGTTTTTCGCCTGAGAGATAATGTTGACATTATCGCGTCCGCCTTTTTCTTGAATCATCAACTTGGTGAATTCCATTAAAGACGGGCGATAGGGATGTTTGGGGTCAAAGTCGCGAATCCGCTTTTCCCAATGTTCATGGAACGCATGGGCTAAATCCGGTAGCCAACCACAACCGCCTTCTAAGAAGCCAACGCGCAGGGTGGGGAATTGTTCAAACGCCCCATCAAATACCATCCGGGCTAATGCTAACTGTTGCTGGTTGCGTTGGACAAAAATGTGGTTGAGGACAAAGGTTTCTAGATGATCCGCAATTCCGCCCACCATGTAGGAACCGGGTCCACCGTGAATTCCTAAACCAATATCCAAGTCTACCGCCGCCTGTAAAATCGGACGGAAGTCAGGATGGCTAATTGCCTTACAGGTGCGAATTTCAGGAAACGCATCGGGGGCTTTGGGATGGGGAATCGGCATATTGGGCGCAACGGCGACGCTAATCATCCCCAGTTCGTTGACGCAGCGATACATTTCCTTAACCGCTTCATCTACATCCTGAAGACAAATAACCCCAATGGGTTTGAGGCGATTATCGTACCCTCGGCAATCATCTGCCATGTAACTGTTATAGGCGCGGCAGAGTGCGATCGCAAAGTCTTTATCCAGAATACTCGAAAAGATTAGATTCAGCGTGCCAAAGATAACATGGACATCAATCCCCTCTTGATCCATGTGTTGAATCCGCACCCGATTGAACATCGCACCCAATGTGGTATCTGGATGCAGATTGCGAAAGCCACCTTTCCCTAACCCTTGAGGTTGGGGAAACATCCGCAGGAAGTCATTTTTCCCGGTTTCGGGATTGAAGTCGATAATCTTTGCCCGTTGATCACCGAGACTATCAATCACCAAACCGACGCGATCGCGATACTCTGGTTCTAGATAATCCCGCATAATCATCGGATTCTCTAGCTTATGAGCATCCGCATCGATCACTAGCAAGTCTTGATACATTCTCACTCCTCAACTTGTTGATGAAGGCTTAAGTCTTTAATGTTACTAAATGTTACGGATTCGGGCTATGGGACAAGAAGGCTCCAAGGGGTAGAAGGAAAAAATGCCCAAGGGATTTAGTATACCCATCACCCCCAATCACCCCTTCCTGGCTGGGCGCAAGCCAAACCAGTTCTCGAATGACCAAGACAGGGATGCGAGGATAGTGATACCCGGATATTTGCGAAACGCGGGTTCATTCTTCTCAAAGAACGCATGTCCCCCCAAAGCAAAGACTTGGGTGAGGATGACGCAAATCAAGGTTAACCGCCAATCATAGAATAGTAGGATAACGGCTGCGATCGCGAGTAGGTTGGTGAGGTGGTGCAGCCTCTGATTAATCGGATGCCGATGAGAGGCGATGAAATGGGCTTTGGCTTCTTGGAAGTTGTTCAACAATGGGACTCTCCTACAGTGACACTCAACTCAGCCAGCTTAAAACATTTTAGTGCCGTGGCACACCTAATTGAGTGGATTAATAGTACGTCAAGAAACCCTAGGGACGCAAGGCTGAGTCCTTTACAGTTTCTGGGCGTAAACATCTTAAATTATTCTTCCTTTTTAATCGGAGCCGGACAGAGAATACCTTCGGAGCGCAAGGTATCCATAAACATCTTCCGCAGAATGCGCTGGATTTGAAGATGCTTTCCTGGCTTTGCCTTCGTCAATGTCTGTAGCAACAAGTTAGACTCCCCTAGACTTTCCACGCCATCAACTTGTGTGGGTTCGAGTACATCGGGATAATTGGCTTTTAATTCCTGTCCTACCTCCTCAACGACTTGATAGACTTGGGCTAAGTTGGCATTATAAGGTATGCAAACTTCCACGACGGCAAAAATGTATTCTTTGGAGTAGTTAATCACTGAGCCAATCGCACCATTGCGAATAATCTGTAATTGACCATTAGGATGTCTGAGACGAGTGGTTCTCAGTTCAATCGCTTCCACCGTCCCCTCGACGACTTTCTCTTCCACGTTCCCGGCTTCAATATAATCCCCGACTAAATAGTAGTTTTCAAACAGAATAAAGAAGCCACAAACCATATCGTTAACCAGTTCCTGGGCGCCAAACCCTACCGCTAGACCAATAATACCCGCACCCGCTAGGATAGGAGTTGGATCAATATCAAGAGTATACAGGATAGAAACCCCAACGGTGAAATAAATTAAGTATTGCAATATACTGCGAAACAGTGGAATCAAGGTTAAGCGTCTGCTTCTTTGCCTCTCGGTCAATTTTTTCTCTTTAAAGACTAATTCTTCAGCCAGTAAATAAACCACATCATAAAATACCCGGCTCAAGAATATCAGGGTAATAATTTTGATAATTCTCAACCCCAAATCGGATAAGTTAGCGATTAATTGAATCTGCTGAGTTACCAATATCGCTATGCAAGTGTATAAAATTAATTCCAAACACCGCTTCAAAAAAGGGATCAGGTGGCGTAGGCGATCGTAAAATCTTAATAGGTTATCCGGGCTAGAGTATCTGATACTGAGAGCATCTAGGATATCCACGATCGCGGCTGCCGCTTTAATGATAAGTAATCCAACCGCGATGATTAAATAGATGCGTAGGGCGACAAAAATATAGTCAGAAATTACGGCGGGTAAATTTAGAAACAGACTACAGCAACCGATTATCCACAGCCAACTTCCCCATTTGATTCTTTTATAAAGTTCGGCAAAAAAAGCATCAATGCTTTCATCATCGGTGGTGCTGCTGTCTAGGTTTTTGGCGCGAGTGTTAGCTAATTTGAGGCAGTATTTGATCAAAGCTAGAGCGATCGCCGCTAAAATTACCGCACCAATACTTTGAGCCATGCCAACTGCCAAGGCTAGCCAAAATCTGGGTGGAATAAGCCTAATCAAGTCCAGTGTATATTTTTGTAAGTCTTTGCCTTGATAGATCAGGAAAAAATTAACACCGACAATCAAAATACACAGCACCGAGCAAGTCAGTAGTAACAATCCGGTGATGTTCCGACGCATCATTTTGACTCGTTGCGCCTCGATCTTAAATAGTGGGTATTTAATCAAGAGTTTTGACGACTTACCCACAAACCAAATCAAAACCAAGAAAATGATAATTACCAGACTGACTTCAGCTAAAATGATTAATGCGTTCATAATTTTTCCTCAGCAACACTACCCTAAACTATTTAATTATGATTATAATGACATATTTTTTAGGTAATTTGGTGTCAAAAAGATTAGCCGAGGTTTCGGCATGAAGAAAATAAAGGTTCTTTACTTATCCTTTTATGGTAGCAAAAAATGGCATAAGCCCCTAGTTCGGAGCCATTTCCCTATGAATTGGGATGCTCACCCTATACCTCCTATTCTGAGAATAGTGCAAGATCACAAAGCCCTTTTTGTTCACGTCCACTCTAGTGGATTTAACTTATAATAGTGTTTTAATTGCCGATAAAGTGCAGCATGTTTCCTCACCATTTGCTCAGATTTTTCAAAAAATGTCTCTGTCGCTACAGCAAAAAATTCGGCGGGGTCAGTCGCACCGTATTTATTCATCACTGTTTTTCTCCCGCGTTGAGCATCACGTTGTAATTGCTGATACTCTTGGGTAAATACCTGCGCCCACGTCCGATAATCAGCCTTAGAGTCCAGCTTCGGTACACCGTTAATCATCCCATCAGTTTGATCAAGTTGATGGGCAAATTCATGGAGAACCACATTATGTCCATCCTGCCAATTTTGGATATCATATTCGATTTGCTGCCAGGATAGGACAAGTTGATCTCGTGTCCAAGATTCCCCCAGTCTCACTTCATCTCTTTCTTCTACAATATAATCACTGATTCGCTTTGTTGGTTTGACCCGATAGGCGCTGGGATACACCAAAATTGAAACTAAATTGGGGTAATAGTCCCCTCTATCATTCAGTAAAAGCAGACAAGCTTGAGCAGCAATCGTCAGTTTTATTTCTTCAGTAATCTGTAATCCTCTACAGCCAATAAACTGTTTTTCAGCTAAAAAAACAGCCATGTAACCTTGGAGTTTTCGTTGTATGGATTGAGGTAGACGGTGATAGAATGGCAAAGTTTGCTTGATAACTGTTTGCCAACGCCGAGGAAACGATTTATTTTTGATGCGGTTCCGTCGCCATTTAGTCAGAAGTGGACTCAAGAGAACCCCAGCGCAAATCCCAACAATAATTACTAAAACAATAATAGCTTCAACCATATAATTTATTTTAAGTTGTAGCCCTCACCGGATGCCCGTCCCCTTTTTGATCCCCCTCCTGTCCCCCTTCACAAGGGGGAAGCCAAATGTTGCTTCGCTTTTGGTTCCATGGGGGAAGCCAACGGATTACTGATACTCCAGGAAATCATGGAGAATTTCATCGGGTTCGTCATCGATGTCTTTCCAATCCTTAGATACCTCAGATGCGATCGCGGATTGTGCGGATTGTTGGGTTGGGGTAGTATTAGCCTTTACCTGACTCAGCGCCGCTACGTGTTGGCTGAGGCGGTCAACTTTTTCGGCGAGGGTATCCAATTGTTCAACAGTAGCATAGCGTTTGGCTTCTTCGCCTAGCTGGAAAAATTGAGTCAAGATTTCCACAATCGCTGAGTCAAGGGAGTCAATTTGGTTTTTCTCTTGGTAGGTTATCAAAGATTGGTAGAGGGAATCGGAAATAGAAACACTAGGAAGCTTTTTGTTAGAATTCATAAGTTTTGCCCTTCAAACTAGAGTACAATGAGGTAATACAGCTAATTCACTCGTGAAAACTATCATTATATCGGGACTGGTGTTAGCCTTCGCGATCGCCTGTCATTCTCCCTCTCCCTCTGAGCCTAAAGCTTCCATCAGTACAGCTCAAAGCAGTACGGACAAATTAGCGTCGAACCTTAGCCAAACGACTTCTGGTTCTGAACCCTCAATCGTTGACGATAACCCAACCGTTGGTAGAGTCAAAAGTATGGTTAATGGTGACCTAATGTGTTACGTTAGCCTGGTTGATGAAAATAATAGTGAACATGAAATCGGTGCAACGTTTGAGATCTGTGCCAATTCTAACCTATTTCTCAATCAAAAAGTACGCCTTGTTTATGAGAGAATTCCCGTTAATGATTGCCAAAGTATTGAACCCTGTGGTAAGACCCGAATAGAGTCTCTGATTACCAAAATGGAGACGGTTAGAGACGGAAACTCACAAACATTAAGTAATGGTGAGTGGACAATCACGATTGGGAATCGAGAGTCTTGGTCAGGAGTGAATAGAACAGGAAATCTGAGCTATCGGGGATGTGATTCCCAAGGTAACTGTATTGATTTAACAGACGGTAAAGTGACCTGTCGCGATGGACTCTGTACAATAGGATGGAGAAATGGGGATTATTTTTATGTAATTGAACAACCCATCGATAATCCAGAGCGTCCTGAAGTATCGGAGAATTCAACAAGACTTATTGTCCGTAAAGGTTCTGAGGTCATCCTAGAAACTACAGGATTTCAAATTGTCTCGCCTTAGCCTTTGCCATAATCCGAATTATCTCCATTACTCTTTAAATTCTGTACCTTTTAAACGTCCCTGCCTAACTTCAGCTTCCGAACTATCCGCATAAATACTCGTCGTAATCACGCGATTCGTGACCTCCTCTAAATAGGAACGCAGTGTCTCATCGAGTTCCTGAAATTCGGGCCACAGGGTTTCATTAACAAAGCTAATGGGAACACGAGCCATTACTGTGGTATATTTTTGCCGATAATAGCGATAGGGTTCAATCCCGTAACGACGTAATAACGCTAAAAATAGCTTCTTTGACCACATATCCGTCAATGTGAATTTGTATTCCACCGGCGGATCAAGCTTTTGCACATCGGTGAGCTTTTCACGGATACGGTCTAGGGCGTTCGCCGCCGCCACTTTTTCTCCCGTTGTAGTTGCACCTGCAAATAAGGATTCAATGCGTTGTAGTTTTTCAATCAGCTTTTGTTCTTCTGTCAAGATGATTCCCTCTCGGCTTCAATTCAAATTGACCACCGATAATATATCATGCTGCGAGAATAGTGTAACGTAGTAATGTAGGGTGGGTTAGGCGGCATCTAAATCGAAGCGATAATCATTTAATGGAGTATCCGCCGTAACCCACCGATGTTAACGGAAAAATATATTATTGAATCAATATTTCAGCGTATTAGCGTTACCTGTAAGGGCACGGCAATGCCGTGTCCCTACGAAATTTACCGACTCTTAATTTTATGCGGGTTGTTGAACGGGTAAATCGGCACTCTTCCAAGCACTCCATGAACCGGGAATATTGATGACATTCTCAAACCCATGCTTTTGCAGCAAACTGGCAGCAATAGACGCCCGATATCCACTCCCACAGTAAGTGGCTACGGTTTTACTTTTATCTAACTTATCCAGTTTTTCTTCGAGATGGGGGACATAAATATGTTCAGCGCCAGGGATGCAGCCACTGTGAAATTCTTTGTCAGTTCGCACATCTAACACCGTCAGCTTTGAGTCTTCCTTGTGCTGATTCAACTCATGCACCGTCCACTCACCCAAGTGCTGCAAGGGTAATCCAGCATTCTGCCAACTTTTCATCCCATCATGGAGATATCCGGCTAAGTTATCGTAACCCACGCGGAATAATTGTTCGGTGACGAGTGATAAATCCCGCGCACTATCTACGACTAATAACAGCGTTTTTTCGGGTGGAATCATCCAACCCATCCAGGTAGGAAACGCAGATTGCAGGGCAATGTTAATCGCACCCGGAATATGTCCGCCGCCAAATGCTAGCATTGAACGGGTATCGATGACAATGGTATTTTCATCTGCCATCTTCTGTTGGAATTCTTGAGGGGATAAGGGTTGCAATGTTGGCACACACCCTTTAATTGGTGCGCCTTTTGCGTTCACTTTCTTTAAGCGGGAGTAGTGAGTGGGGGGTTCTGGCATATCGCTCAAAATCCACTCGACAAATTCGGCTTCGGTTCGTTCTTTATAGGCGTCACTAAAAATCCGTTCATTGCCAATTGTACTCTGTCGGCGATCGCCTATGGATTTACCGCAGGCTGAACCCGCACCGTGACAGGGATAGACTTCGACGCGATCGCCTAATGGGACTAATTTGTCGAATAATGAGTGATACAGGTGCGCCGCCTGTTTTTTCTCAGTTCCTGTACCGACTAAATCGGGACGCCCCACGTCCAAATTAAACAGCGTGTCTCCTGTGAGTACGCCAAAGGGTTCTTTCCCCTGTTGAGCATCATGAATTAATACACAGATATGTTCTGGTGTATGTCCCGGTGTATGCAGGGTGCGGAGGGTAACTGTACCCAGTTGTAATTCGTCTCCTTCACTGAGTTGCTGTATCTGGAACTGATAATCCTCACTCTTTCCGCCGTAAATTGTGGCGTCAGTACGGGCTTGAAGTTCCGATGCGCCGGATACAAAGTCGGCGTGGATATGGGTTTCCAGAATATGGGTAATTCTCACCCCCCGCGATCGCGCGATTTGCAAATAGATATCGACGTCACGACGCGGATCAATAACGGCGGCTACACCCGCTTTATCATCCCCGACTATATAGGATAGCTGTGCCAATCCTTCGGTGTTAATTTGTTCTAAAACTAATGCCATGATTCTTGCTCCGATTAACCATTAACTCGCTGAGGAATGCTGTGAAATATAATTTTTGAAGAAGTCTTTCATTTGAGGGGATTTCTCACAATCAAAACCCATGCTTTTCCCTTTGTCCATGGCTTGTTCTGCGGTCATTCCTTCGCGAGTTGCCACATACATTAATGCCATCATCCCCGAACGTAACCCACTCTTGCAGTGAATTACGGCTGGCTTGGGCAGTTCCTCGATTTGTTGGAGAACTTGGCTTGCCAGTTCCTCGGTTAGGGCATCGGGTTTAACGGGGATATTGACATACTGCAATCCGGCGGCTTCGGCTTGCTGCTGTTCATCGCTAGCGAATCCTTCTTCGGAGGGCGATCGCAGATTCAATACCGATTTTACCCCCTCTTGAGCCGCTTGTTGCAATTGCTCCGGCGTCACCTGATTGGTGGCTACGGTTAAGGTATCGTTGATCTTTTTAGCGTTTTCCATGAACGTCTAACTCCTTGTTAAAATGCCGATAGTCTAATTGAAATGGGTATAAATAAACACATTGATTCAGGATCGATATCCCCAAAGAACTTCTTGATCAGACTTGCAGAGATTTCATCCTAGGTGTCCCCATTCAATGTCACATTAGACACACCAATTTATTCTGAGGTCGGCTATTTATAGTCCATTCATAGTCTTGGCTGAAAATTGGCATAATTCATCTAACCTGAGAAGGAGATTTATTTCTGTCTAACGATAGTTGTAATTCTGAGATTAGGCTATTTTATTAGACGCTTCGGCTGTGAGTTAACAGGCGACTTCAGCTAAACGTCACCTCGCTCATGATACTAGCAGAAATTATTGTCAATAGAGTGATCTATTTTTTCTTGACGCGGAATTTAATGTAGAAATTATCTGAAAGTGTTAGCCTGAAAAGAGAGGGTGTTTGAATTAACGCCAAACCCAAATTTGAAGCGTGGCGGATATGTTCATTTAAGCATTCAACAACCCTAACCTAGCTATTGCTTGAGGTTAGGGATTGCAAGACAAATTGCAATTTAAACCGTTGAATACCGCATAGAGTCTCGGTTTGGTACAGACATCCGGATACTTCCCTAGTCCGGATTAAATCTAAAGCCTTTTGTTGGGCTGTTGTTAAGTCAAGACATCTTAACCGAGATGGCGGGAAGGGACTATACACTCACTCGTGAGGTTTATCACCATGCTACGAGTACCAGTTCTATCAAAATCAGGCAAGCCGTTAATGCCGACTAAACCCAGCCGCGCTAGGCGTTGGCTAAGGGACGGTAAAGCCAAGGTTGTACACAACAACTTAGGATGCTTTGCCATCCAGCTAACTTTTGAAACAGGAGAGGAAACGCAACCTATAGCCGTGGGTATAGATCCAGGTAAATGCTATTCGGGGATCGGGGTTCAATCAAGCCTCACTACCCTCTGGATGTCTCATCTAGTGTTACCGTTCAAAACGGTCAAGGAACGGATGGAACTACGGCGGGTCATGCGTCGAGCAAGACGTGGTAGACGGATAAACCGGAAGCTACCTTACTCTAAACGTTGCCATCGTCAAAAGCGCTTTAATAACCGAAAGCAAGCCAAATTACCTCCCTCAATTCGAGCTAACAAACAGTTAGAGTTACGGGTAGTCAAAGAGTTGTTTAAGCTGTTCCCCATTAGCGCTATCCACTATGAGTTAGTCATGGCTGATGTGGATAGAACCAGTGGTCGTAAATCGGCTCGTAGGAGTGTCGGATTCTCCCCGGTAATGGTGGGTCAGCGACAGATGCTAACTTGGTTGTCTGAATTAGCTCCGGTGATAACCCATCAGGGATGGCAACGGGACGGTAACGGCACTAGCCAGCTTAGACAGTGGCTAGGGTTAATCAAAGACAAGAAAAACAAGGACCAACAAACACCAGCAACCCACGCCGTTGATGGCGTCGCCTTAGCCGCGTTTGAATTCATCCAGTGGCGGGAATGGCACTCTGATAATGCCAAGCATGGTGGATGGTGTGGTGATGTTCAGATCACACCTGCACCATTCGCAGTAATCCGTAGACCACCAATCAGCCGTAGACAGTTGCACCTATGTGTTCCATCCAAGGGCGGCAAACGGCGCAAGTATGGCGGTACAGTTACCCGTCATGGCTTCAGGAAAGGTGACAAGGTTATAGCTGAAAAAGCTGGAAAGACCTATATCGGCTGGTGTTCTGGAGACACTAAAACTCAAGTTTCGGTCAGTGATGTTAATTGGAAACGACTAGGGCAGTTTACTGCCAAAAAAGTCCAGTTGTTGCAGCGAAGCACGGGGTTAATCGTCGTGCCTTCAACTGGATTGTCAAGCCTAACCGCATTGAGCGGCACGGCTTGACCTCTATCCCTCTCCGACCTGCTTCGCTGAGGTCGGAGTCTCACGAGGTTTACGATGAATATCAACCTACCCAATAAAGCCGTTATTGGAGCAGTAGTGATTGCGGGTTCAACCCTGTTGGCACTCGGAACCAGTCCCTTGTGGGGCGAAAAACCAACAGAGGCATCGACTCTACTATCGAATGGTAATGCTGGAATCACAGCGAACACCAATCAAGAGCTTGCCCAATCGCCTCCCGATACACCTAGAGGTCGAGGACGCTGGGGACATGGACATGGACATGGACATGGACACTCAGATCGAGGACGTTGGGGACATGGACGAGGGCGACAGGGACACCGAGGTTTGGGCAACCGAATGTATAACCCAGATAGCGTGGAAACTATCACGGGTGAAGTAGTTAGCGTAGACCGATTCACCTCCAATCGCGGACGGTCTCAGGGTATGCGTATGCAGATGAGAACGGGTAATGAAACCGTTTCTGTCCATTTAGGTCCAGCTTGGTATTGGCAAAACCAAGGGATGACCATTGAACCAAATGACCGAATTCAGGTTCAAGGTTCCCGAGTCAATATGGCAGGAAACCCCGCCATGATTGCGGCTCAAGTCCAAAAAGGAAACCAAGTCCTGAGGTTAAGGAATGAAAATGGGGTTCCGGTTTGGAGTCGGAGACAATTGCCCCAGAATTAATGCCGAGTTGCATTAAGGAAAGTCGGGGCGGGTTTAGTCGCATCTGGGTAAACCAGAAGCGATAGTTGTCAAACCCGCCCCTAAATGGGCGCTATGATGTTCTGCGATTTGGCATCAGTGTTTGTGTTGATTCCTCAGGGCTTTAGTGATTTTTTTCCACTTTTCCTTCTCGGCTAAGGAGGCTTTTTGGTCTTGTTTCCTGGCTAAATAGTGAAGTTCTTTTTGCAGTTTTTGATAATTCAGGAAACGCTGATCATCAAGGGTGCCATTTTCCAAGGCTTGTTGCACAGCACAACCGGGTTCGTCTTGGTGTTTACAATTGCGAAAACGACAGTGCTGGGCTAAGGTGTCGATATCGGTAAAGGTATCGGCTAAACGTCCCTCGTCTGCCCAGATCTGAAGTTCCCGCATCCCTGGAGTATCGATCAGCAAACCTCCTGAAGGCAGGGGAATCAATTGGCGATGGGTGGTGGTATGTCGCCCTTTGCAATCGCCTGAACGGACTTCTCCAACCGCTTGCACGACTTGACCGATTAACTGGTTCACCAACGTCGATTTGCCGACGCCTGAGGAGCCGAGTAAAGCAACAGTTTGTCCGGGTTTTAGGTAAGGTGTTAGGGCTTCTAATCCCTGATTTTTGACCGCACTTAAAATAATCACAGGTACACCAAAAGCGATCGCTTCAACAGCCTCTCGCTTTTCAGCAATATCCTCGCCTAAATCCGCTTTATTGAGGACAATTACAGGATTCGCGCCGCTTTCCCACACCAGAAGCAGGTAGCGTTCAATGCGCCGCAGATTAAAATCCTCATCCAAACCAGAGACCAAAAATATCGTATCGATATTGGTGGCAATAATTTGGACGTCGGTTTTTGTGCCAACGGTTTTCCTCGAAAATTGACTTTTCCGGGGTAAAATGCCATGAATTATCGCCTGTTTACCTTCATTGGTGAGGCGAATCACCACCCAATCTCCTACAGCCGGAAAGTCCTGGCGTCCAGTTGCTTGGTAGCGCAGTTTGCCGATAACCTTTGCTGAGAGTTCGCCTTGTTCGGTGTAGAGACGATAAGTATTTTTGTACTCTAGGGCAATTCGACCAATGGTGTAACCCTCTTGCCATTGGGGATTGAGGCTGTTAGCAAAAAATTCACTCCAGCCTAATGAGTCTAAATTCATTGATTTCCTCAGTGTCTGTTGCTTGATTTGAGCAAGGCGCACAGAGGACTTTTGACGTTCGTTAGCCTGAGAAACGACGCGATCGCGTCAAACTCTCTGTGGTTGCCTTGAGTTGTGTGATGGGGGTGGAAATGGTTACAAGCTCAGACATAGAGTTATCCTTCTGGGTATTTCCCGATTACAGATTTATGTATTATACTACAAAAAAACTACAGTTAAGTAGGTGGACACAATTAACGTGAACGGTTGAGATTAGGGAACAGGCAACAGGGAACAGGGAACAGTAAGGGTTTGAGGTTGATTTACAAAACTTAATACAGTACCGTTTTCTTTTGTCTGACTACTTATCTCAGATTTTGCACCTGATTCAGCCGAGTAGAAACGGGTGAGATTACTAAGTCATTATGACTTAAGTAGGTTGGTGGAAATAAACTCAACCATGTTAAGTTATGTTAACAAGCCTCAAACCCTTACAAATGACGAATGACGAATGACGAATGACGATCCCCACCGTTAACCTTAATTGTCCCCACCTACTTAGTAACAGGTAGCTTAATTACAAACTCTGTTCCTTGAGGATGATGGGAATGACATTGAAGCTGTCCCCCGTGTTTATCTACGACAATCTGATAGCTAATCGACAATCCTAAACCAGTTCCTTGACCGACAGGTTTGGTCGTAAAGAACGGGTCAAATATTCGAGATTGAACCTCTGCCTTGATGCCAGCACCGTTGTCAGCAATACGAATAATTACCGAATTGGTTTCAACGAATTCTGTGTGAATCCAAATCATCGGTGAGGGGTGATGATTTATTGGGGATAGGTGATTGCTATTTCCTCTGTTGGCTGAAGGTAGTCCTGATAAATAGGCAGGATTATGAGCTTCGTCAAGGGCATCAATGGCATTGCTTAGAATATTCATAAACACTTGATTGAGTTGACCCGGATAACATTTGACTAACGGCAGTTGACCATAGTCTTTAACCAGTTGAATCGGAGGACGATTTCCTTTTTGGGTCAGTCGATGTTTTAAAATTAGCAGAGTGCTATCGATGCCTTGATGAAGATTCACCTGCTTACACTTAGCTTCATCAAGTCGGGAAAAGTGGCGTAAGGATTGGACAATTTCACTGATGCGGCGAGCGCCTTCTTGCATTGAGGCGAGAAGTTTGGGGAAATCGGTGGCAATAAAGTCTAGGTCAATATAATCGATGTATTCGGCAATCTCAGCAACGGGTTCGGGATAGTGTTTGCCATAGAGTTGGACTAGGTGCAGTAAGTCTTGAGTATAGTCAGAGGCGGGAGTGATGTTGCCGTAGATGAAGCTGGTGGGGTTGTTGATTTCGTGTGCCACCCCTGCCACGAGTTGCCCCAAACTAACCATTTTTTCATTCTGTACCAGTTGGGCTTGGGTGCGTTGAAGTTCTTGCAAGGCTTGTTCGAGTTGCAAGGCTCTTTCTCGTTCTTGCTGAGTGATTAAGTGCAAGGCTTCTTGGGAACGTTTGCTCTCGGTGATGTCAGAAAATGAGGTGACAACGGCGTAGGGTTGGCTGTCTCCGGGATTAAACAGAGGTTGAGAATTCATGCTAATCCAGGTGATATCATGTCTTTGTTCTTGGCATATTTGCTCCTTCTGTCGTAATTTCAGCCCTCCGCTTTTTACCTTGTTTCCAGCAACAGGTGAGTCGTTTACTGGACAAGGTAGGAGTGATGCTTCAGGTGGGGAAATTCCCATAATTACTCTTACTTGGGGCTTTCCTGTGCGTAAGGTTACCATCGCGGGATGGTTTTGGCTGGGGAAGGGAGAACCATCTTCCTGAATGATTTGTCCCCCCCAGTTCATCCCGATTTGTCCGAGTATCTGTTGAGCAGAACGTCCTAAAATGTTTTCAGCACTGAGATTACAAGCAATAATCTGACCGTCGGCTTGCTGGAGGATAATTCCCTCAGACATGGCGGTGACGACGGAACGATATCGTTGTTCGCTGACTCGTAGCTCTTTCTCTATCCGTTGCCGCTCGATCAGTTCCGCCTGTACTTTAGAATAGAGTTCTGATTGTTGGAGTGCGATCGCGACTTGGGTGGCTAATTGCTGTAATAGCTCGATTTCGTAGGATTGCCAGTGCCGTTGACTACGACAGTGATGGACGATTAATAAACCCCAGAGTTTTTCTCCTAAAATAATGGGTACGACTAAGTTGGCGATGACTTGGAAGGGTTTAAGTAACTGGAGATGACAAGGCTGTAAACCTGCGGTATATATATTAGCGATCGCACTAACTCGACCTTGCTGATAGAGTTGAGCGTAGTCTTTGCCAAAACAGGGGTCATGTAGAGTTGTATTCAGAACGGCTGTCCAGGGTTCCCCCACTGACTCGACGACGATTTGCCCACTCCAGTTTGGATTGAAGCGGTAAATTAATACTCGGTCTGTTTCTAGGAACTGTCGCACCTCGGTGACGGTGGTGTCAAGAATTTCATCCAGTTCTAAGGATTTGTGAATCCGTAAGGCAATTGCCCCGAATAATCGTTCCCGTTGTTGCGCTGCGACGCGATCGCTGATATCTAGTAGAGTACCGAATAGTTTATGCACCTGACCTTGGGCATTGAAAATCGGTTCTCCTTGGGCGAAAAGATGGCGGATAAACCCATCAGGGCGCAGGATACGAAACTCTAGTTGGCAGGATTTCCCCCGAACAAGCTGGTGAACTGTTTTTTTCCAAGCTTTTCTATCATTGGCATGAATTTTTTGTCGATGTTCCGATAGGGTGGGTGTGGGTTGTCCTGGAGAGAGTCCATAAATGCGAAAGGTTTCATCCGACCAAGTAATGTTTTGGGTGGCTAAATCGAATTCCCAGCTTCCCACATGGGCAACGCTTTGAGCTTGGGCAAGATGGGTTTTTTCCTGCCAGAGTTCCGCTTGGGCTTTTTGACGTTTTTTAATTTCGGCTTCGAGTTGGGCGGTGCTGGGGATTGTCAGGGCTTGGGGAAGTAGTCTGATGAGTTCCCCGGCGGTTACTACGGAAACCAGGGCAGTCACGGCTTTTATCCAACCGGATAACCAGTAATTTGGATGCCATAGTGTCCAGATTTCCATAATATGGGTCGTACCACAGGCAATGATGAACCCACTAAATAACCAGAAAATCCAGTTAAATGGGACATCGCTTCTCTTGGTGACAAAATAGGTTAGCGTTAGGGGAATGGAGTAATATGCCAATGCGGTAAGAAAATCAGAGATTAGGTGTAATCCAACTAATTCTGGCTTCCAGAGGTAGCAATGTCCGTGGGGAATGAAAAATTCTGCCAATACCATGGTGGTTATAAAAAATTCTTAAGAAAGATTATTAAAATGGTAGATTCAATGATTATGCCGTTATTTATACTCTACTCTTTCTTTATCCGGCAAACGGGACAAATCATTAAGTAGGTGGGGACAATTAAAGTTAACGGTAGGGATCGTCATTCGTCATTCGTTATTCGTCCTTTGTAAGGGTTTGAGGGTTTTTAACATAACTTCATAAGGTTGAGTTTATTTCCACCAACCTACTTACTCTTCCTTCCTATTCCCTATTCCCTATTCCCTATTCCCTATTCCCTATTCCCTATTCCCTGTTCCCTGTTCCCTGTTCCCATACTTATTCAGCAAGCCCTACTTCTTAAACGGCAAATGATAAGGGAAAAAATAACCGCAGATAAGCTGATAGAATAGCTTCTCCCCAAAAAACCGTCAATCCTGCACCTAACGCCAAAAATGGTCCAAAGGGCATTGGTTGTCGCCGATTCAGCCAACCCATCGCCATGGCACCGCCGCCAGCAAATGCGCCGACTGCACAGGCTAAAAATCCAGCTAATAGTAAATACTTCCATCCCAACCAAGCCCCCATCATCGCCGCGAGTTTGGCATCTCCTCCGCCCATGGCGGTTTGCCCAAAGACGATAGAACCGACTAGGGTGATGATGTCAAATAACCAAATTCCCAACACTGCACCGCCAATTCCGGTCATGAGTTGAGCCGATATATCGGAAAGTTGAGCGGTTTGGAAAAAAGCGAATGCGCCTTGAAAGAGTATACCTGCAACTAATCCGGATTGGGTGAGGGAGTTGGGGAGTGTCATGGTATCGAGATCAATTAAGGATAGGGCTAGTAACCAGCTTAAAAATGCCCAATAGCCAAAGGTTTCTAGGCTTAAACTATAGTGTAGAAAAACTAATAAAAATAATAGTCCGGTGATGGCTTCGACTAGGGGATAACGCCAAGAGATGCGACTACGACAATGACGACAGCGCCCTTTTAACCACAACCAACCGAGGATGGGGATGTTCTCTCGTTTGCCGAGTTTGTGTAAGCAATGCGGACAACGGGAGGGGGGGAACAGGATGGATAAGTTGGCGGGTAGGCGATAAACGACGACGTTGAGAAAGCTGCCGATTGATGCGCCGAGGGCAAATACGATTAAAGCGGTGATGATGATAATTAAAGTATCCATGGTGAATCATGTTGTAGGTTGGGTGGAGGAACGACACCCAACGAGTTGGACGTTAGGCATTGTTTACTAGCTTTAAGTTGGTACGATTTAACTTATAATATTTTTTGGCTAGACTTTGAGGGAATGGGGGCAAAGGATTAGGGCGCTAAAGCGCAACTACAAGCGCAACTACAAGCGCAACTACAAGCGCAACTACAAACAAACTATTCTACTCTCCATAACCAGGATTTGGAGTTGGGTTCTTCGGTTAGTTGATGATTGGTTTGAATTCCTTGTTTCAAGGTTTCTGTGGGTCGATAGACAAAGATGGGGGAAAAGGTATCTGGAATTTGGGGATTTCCAGGGGGTAGAACCATCTGGAGATGAACGTCTGGATTCAGGGAATGACTGAGAGAAAACATAATTCCCGGAATTTTATCACTAACCACGAGGGGATTTTTGGCTTGATTGACAATTTCAGCTACTTGGGGATTATATCGACTTTTACTATGACTTTTGTGCCACCACACCGGAAATTGGGCGCTGACGATACAGGAGACAATACCACAAAACAAGAGTGCGATCGCGCCGTATTGCCAGCGCTTCAGATACCTTGTCTTGCCGTTGATTGCGGTAGTTTTGGCGGTCATCAAGTACGCTACTGCTATCTGAATTCCTAAATAACTGGGAATGGCGTATCGAGTAATACTAGAACGACGCCCCCCTAAAATGACATCGGGTCCAATCAGCGCCATTCCGGTAACACCAATTAAGGTGATAATAAATACCCAAGCGTTGAGGGGGGCTTTGCGGTAAAGGTAGTATAATGCATAGCCTGCTAATAAAGCACTGAGATAATGCAGTGGACTCAATGGGCTGGTTCCTTGATTCACATCAAAGAAGATTCGACTCAGATTTAATCCCCAAAATAAGGGTAAAAATCCTTCTCGGTTCAAGTTAACCGAGGCGGTATTGTCTACGAATTTGGAAAAATGGCTAATCACAATCCCTAGCCAGGGTAAAAATAGGAGTAGCCCGAATAGAGACGATAATAAATACTTCGTTAGTTTGCGACTCCAGCGAAATCCTTCGGTGACTAAAACATAAATACCATGTCCAATAGAAACGAAGGCGGAAAAGGGATGGGTATAAAGTCCCAGCGCCACAGTTACTCCATAAATTCCCCAACTCGGTAAAGTTTTTAATCGCATGGCTCGCAGTAATGCTGCACTTGATAATAGAATGGTCACTGTCCACAAACTATATTCTCGTGCTTCTTGGGCGTACAAGACATGGAACGGGGAAATCGCTAGAATCGCAACACCCACCCAACTTACTGTCGATAATCCGAAGAGTTCCCAACATAACCAGTACATACAAGGAAATGCCAGAAAACTGATTAACACGGATAAGAAGCGAATGGTGACAACTGAATGACCGAAGCGTTGCAACCAGAACCGTGCCATTAGATAATAGAGGGGGGAATGTTCGGGATTCCCGGCTAAGGCGTTAATCGTGTCATTGAGATCTTTTTCTGGCGTGGGATACTGATATCGCTCTAAGAAGGCTGCAACTGGAATCACCTCACCGTCGAACGCCTGCTGGATAACTTCGGTTTGGGTATATCCAGAGATTCGCATTGAGGTCATTGTCTCATCGTACCAGTAAACCTTGCGATCGAGGTTATAGAAGCGGAAAAATATCCCTAGTACGATTACGGCAATCAGTAAATTTCGCCATCCGGTTGGACTTAACGGTAATTTTTTTAACATCATTCATCAATCTCACCCACGCGCCTTATTATAGGGTCTGCTGAATAAGTCTTGTGGTGGGGAGAGGGAATAGGCAATAGGCTTTCTTGAAATGGTTTAAACCCTCTGTCGAGGGAAAATTCGGCGCTGAGGTCGGCAAAAATTCCAGGATTCAAGAGGGTGGTAGTGTAAAAACCTTGCACTTGTTGGGTCGGAAAATGGCTTGAAATCCCTATCTAGTCTACCTTACACACTTAAGAAAAATTTGATTAGATATTTGATAACACTGATTTCGCTGAGTAAGGAGGAACGGTAGTGGTGGGGACTTGGCAGGTTATTCCCACTGATTTCACAGAGGTAGAGGTGTTAGCTCTCCATGGGACTAAGGATGAAAAGATGATTGCCCCCGGATAAAAAATGATTAGCTTGTGGGAGGACTATTTCCTCGTCTGTGTCAATCTGTGTGCTTCACTATTTGCTGTTCTATCTGTGCTATTCCGTCTGTGTAATCTGTGTTTTTGTCAAGCCTTGGTCATGATTTTTATCGTAAATTTAAAAAAATACATGCGTCCAAGGGAACATTAACAGTGAGGCGAAAACTAGAAATTATACAAAGTTTTACTAGAATTTAAGGGTTTTAGCTTTGTCTAGATGATTAAAACTTACAAAAAACCCACCATAAATACTATACCTGAAAACCGCACAATTGTCTCACAATCGCCGTAACCCCTGAAAATTCGTAGATTATTCGGGAAAAGGGGTCAAAAACGAGCAATTATGACGTTTTGTTGAGACAAGACTCTGATTGGAAAATTTAAACCTTTTAGGGAGGAAGGAATAGTTTAAATTATCAAAACTTGACAAGTTGAGCCAAAACGATGTTGAGTCAAGCTACAGATATGTCAGTAGCGAAGGAGAAAGAGTAACGGGGTATGTTGTGAATCGTGGTTATTGCCAAGAGAGCGATCGCCTGTAGTCATATCATTTAAGGTGAATGGAATGGCGGTGGTCATTTTGATATGATGAATTGTTCCCTGTGACACACCGAGCGAAGTCGAGGTGTTCCCCTGTTACCTATTCCCTGTTCCCTGAAAAATGGAAATTGAACGCTTTAAACTTTCAAAATCAGCCAAAGACCAACTAACCAAACTCAAACGCTACACTAAAATTGATCAGTGGAATATTCTTTGCCGTTGGGCGTTTTGCCGTTCCCTGGCGGAACCGACTCAACCTTCACCTGTCCCTATTCCGGCTGACTCGAATGTGGAAATGACATGGCGGGTGTTTGGTGGCGAATTGGCTGATATTTTGTTAATGGCGCTGAAACAACGCTGTCATAATGATGGTTTAGGGTGTGATAAGGATACTCTGACTACTCAGTTTCGCCTTCATCTCCATCGGGGGATTGGGTATTTAGCGGGTGATCCCACGATTAAGACGATTGAAGATTTTATTGAAATTGCGAATAAGCAATAAATTTTCTTGGTTCTTTACCTGTCTAAACCCTTGCATCATGCATGTCTGGTTATTTTCGATGACATTATTTGTGATGTGTTCTGTGTTTGTTAACTCTGTAGGGGCGAGTTACAGGTTACGGTTAATAGGGGTCTATAGGTCGGCATATTTTCCCATGATGAAATAATACCTAAATTTCGCGATCGCGTCAAGCCCTAATCCTTTTTCTTTCAGGGCGATTATCCCTTTGATGGGCAATGTTCACCTGAATATCTGAAGGGGTTCATCTGTGAAGAAAGGAGATGAACCCAGGATTTTGGTGGGTTACGGTGGATAGCTAATTAAAGGATTGGTTGGGTCAATTGATTACCACCTAACCCACCCTACGGGTTCCGGTTAATAGGGGGCTATAGGTCGGCACATTTTCCCATGATGAAATAGTACCTAAATTTCGCGATCGCGTCAAGCCCTGCTCCTTTTTCTTTCGAGGCGATTATTCTTTTGATGGACAATGTTCACCTGAATATCGTTTGGGGTTCATCTGTGAAGAAGGGGGATGAAGCCAAGATTTTGGTGGGTTACGGTGGATAGCTAATTAAAGGATTGGTTGGGTCAATTGATTACCACCTAAACCACCCTACAGGTTTCGGTTAATAGGGGTCTATAGGACGGCACATTTTCCCATGATGAAATAGTACCTAATTTTCGCGATCGCGTCAACCCCTAATCCTTTTTCTTTCAGGGCGATTATCCTTTTGATGGGCAATCTTCACCTGAATATCCTTTGGAGTTCATCTGTGAAGAAGGGGGATGAATACAGGAGATTTAGAACCCACCCTACTGGCGTGGCACAGCTAAAATTGTGGATTAGATTTGACCATTGAATCGGGCGCAAGTCTTTGCGCCCCTACGGTTTCGGATCTATATGACGGCACATTTTCCCATTATAAAATAGTACCCAAATTTCGCGATCGCGTCAAGCCCTGCTCCTTTTTCTTTCGAGGCGATTATCTTTTTGACGTGCAATGTTCTCCTGAATATCCTTTGGGGTTCATCTGTGAAGAAGGGGGATGAAGCCAAGATTTTGGTGGGTTACGGTGGATAGCTAATTAAAGGATTGGTTGGGTCAATTGATTACCACCTAACCCACCCTACAGGTTTCGGTTAATAGGGGTCTATAGGACGGCACATTTTCCCATGATGAAATAGTACCTAATTTTCGCGATCGCGTCAAGCCCTAATCCTTTTTCTTTCGGGGCGATTATCCCTTTGATTGGCAATGTTCATCTGAATATCTGAAGGGGTTCATCTGTGCAGAAAGGAGATGAAGCCAGATTTTGGTGGGTTACGGTGGATAGCTAATTAAAGGATTGGTTGGGTCAATTGATTACCACCTAACCCACCCTACAGGTTTCGGTTAATAGGGATCTATAGGACGGCACATTTTCCCATGATGAAATAATACCTAAATTTCGCGATCGCGTCAAGCCCTAATCCTTTTTCTTTCAGGGCGATTATCTTTTTGATGGACAATGTTCACCTGAATATCGTTTGGGGTTCATCTGTGAAGAAGGGGGATGAATACAGGATTTTGGTGGGTTACGGTGGATAGCTAATTAAAGGATTGGTTGGGTCAATTGATTACCACCTAACCCACCCTACGGGTTCCGGTTAATAGGGGTCTATAGGTCGGCACATTTTCCCATGATGAAATATTACCTAATTTTCGCGATCGCGTCAACCCCTAATCCTTTTTCTTTCAGGGCAATTATTCCTTTGATGGGCAATGTTCACCTGAATATCGGTATGATTGAGGATTTTTCCTATTCTCCTATCAAATTACGACTTGTCTTCCTGGTGAATTAACTTTCAACAAAGAATAAATTATTAGTTAAAGATTGAGATTAGAGAACCGGGAACCGGGAACCGGAAATAGTAAAAACTTGAGGTTTGTTAACATTTATTAATACAACAGACATGATTTATGTCCAGGGACTTAAAGTTACCATGAACTTGTAGGCAATCGCCATTGTAGTTGTTTAGAATATCGGTTGACTAGATTATCGGTGAGTAGAGAATTCTCCGCTCGACTAGCGTGATAACTCGATCCTGATTCTAGCGAAGAAAGACGTTGCCGTGTCTTGATTCCAGGCTAGCTGTTTGAGTCACAGTGAAATGACTTATTCTTTTAGCCAAGAAATAAGACGGCGAAGGGAACCGCATCTCCTCAACAGGTGTAAGACAGATCTACCTCAAAAATCCGGACAGGTATAACAGGTTTGGGTAAGTAATAGCGTATCACCGTCAATGGCACGATAGGTCTATTCCTGTTTTCTGATTTTAGTTTAACCCTCAAAAAACCTGTCAAAAAAGAATTATTAATTTAGGGAAATCTACGACGGTGATCACAGCTTACCGTTCAATTTATAAGTAGTCGGACTATAGAGAAACCTATGACTCAAAAATCATTGCTAGAAATCTTTGAATATATTTCCTTGGCGGGTTCTGCTGTCGGGACTGTCGTAGCGGCGACATCTCAGCAGGTGGCTTACGCCGCAACGCCGTTAACCGTGGCGCTGGCGCTGAACCTGTTAAACCGACGCAATACGATACAGCAGACACAGGATAGCACCAGAAGTGCGATCGGGGAAACCTATCAACTGATTCAATCCCTGCATCAACAAGTCCAAACTATCCCCACGCTGAATAATCAACTCAATAGCTTAGACCAACAATTTAATGCTCGACCCGAAAAAACGGCAATTGAGGACTTAAAAGCCTCCCTAAGTGAATTAACCGAGCAATTCACCCAACTGACTCAAACCTTTAATACTCGCCCGGAACTACAAACCATTGAACAGTTGCAAACCACTGTCGCCCAATTGACCGAACAGTTCAATAGGCTCAATACTCAGTTCGAGCAGCTACCGACTGAGCCAGAGGTAGACTTAAGTAGCATTGAACAAGCCATTTTTGAACTGACAGAGCAATTTAGCCAACTCTATCAACAATTCCATAGTCGTCCCGAACTTGAGAATATTGAGCAAACTCAGGCGGCTATTTCCCAACTCCATGAACAACTCGGTACGATTACGGTTCGCCTGGATCACTTACCTGCAACATCCGAGGTAGACTTAAGTATGATCGAAGGCGCGATCGCGGAAATTACTAGCCAAGTTGACACCTTAACCACTCAAGTTAACACCCTACCCAGCGCCACGGGAACCGATCTCACCGGAGTAAACACCGCACTTTCAGAACTCACCGAGGAATTTAGCCAACTTCAGCACCAGTTCCAGACTCGTCCAGAATTGCAAACCATCGCCCAACTTAGAGATCACGTTGCAACCCTGAGTCATCGCCTAGATGAGTTACCCACCGCACCCCTAACCGACTTAATCAGCGTCGAAGGTGCGATCGCCGAAATTACCAGTCAAGTTGACACCTTAACCACTCAGGTTAACACCCTACCCAGCGCCAGCGACACGGATCTCACCGGAGTAAACACCGCACTTTCAGAACTCACCGAGGAATTTAGCCAACTCCAAGAACAGTTCCAGACTCGCCCGGAATTACAAATCATTACTGATCTGAGTGAACAACTCGAAACCCTCAGCACTCGCCTGGATCAACTTCCCACCGCACCAGCAGCTAACTTAAACGGTTTAGAACCCGTTATTGCTCAGATTACCAGTCAAATCGAAACCTTAACCGCACGAGTCAATACCCTCCCCCTCTCCGGCGAAACCGACTTCACCGAAATTGAAGAAGCGATCGTGCAAATCCATGGTCAAATTAACACGATCCAGCAACAATTCCAGAATCGACCCGAACTGCAAATTATTGAGCAATCCCAACGTGCGATCGCAGACCTAACCGAACAACTGGAAACCATTAGCCAGCGCCTAGAACAGCTTCCCACCGCACCCGGCGAAGAGTCAACCGCGATCGCCGAAATTACCCATCAACTGGACACCTTAACCACTCAAGTTAACACCCTCTCCCCAATTCCCGACACCGATTTGCTTGGGATAGAAGGCGCGATCGCGGATATCAGCGAACAACTGGAGACATTAAGCGCACGAGTTGATCATCTCCCCGTAACCGCCACCCCTGAAGCCACCGACTTCAGTGAAATCGAAACCGCGATTATTGATTTTAATCAACAACTGGGTCAACTCCATCAACAATTTACCACCAGACCCGAACTAGAAACCATTGAGCGATCGCAAACCGAAATTTCCCAACTGGCGGAACAATTTGCCATCCTCAATAGCCGCCTAGACCAACTCCCCACGACATCAGAAGATGGCGTAGGAGAAATCATTACCGAGATTACCGATCAAATTGAAACCCTCAGCCAACGAGTTGACCAGCTTTCCCCAGTTTCCCCAACCGATGTCAGTCAGTTAGAACAAGCCATTGCTGACATTACCGCACAAATCGACAACTTAACCCAGCAAGTCAACACCCTCTCTACTCCGTCAGACACCGATCTATTTGACGCAGAAGACACCCTAGGTCAAATCCAAAGTCAGATTAACACCCTGAATCGACAGTTCCAGACTCGACCGGAACTTCCCGAACTTGAGCAAACGCAAACCGCGATCGCCCAATTAACGCAGGAACTGGAAACCCTAAGCAACCGCCTGGATCAGTTATCCACAGCACCAGAGGGTGATGGTAATGTCACCGCACAAACCATTGCGGAGATCACCGATCAGATTGAAACCTTAACCGAACGGGTGAATACCCTATCCACTCCCCCAGAAACCGATGTCAGGGGAATCGAAACCGCGCTTTCAGAACTGACTGACCAATTTAGCCAACTCCAGCAACAGTTCCAGACTCGTCCAGAACTAGAGGAAATCGAGCAATCTCAGAATGCGATCGCCCAACTGAGTCAGCAACTGGAAACGCTTACCACGCGCCTGGATCAGTTGTCAACCACACCAGAGGGTGAGAGTAGTCTCCCTGAACAAACCCTGGTTGAGATTACCCGTCAACTTGACAGCTTAACCACACAGGTAAATACCCTATCCACCCCCACCGAAACCGATGTGAGTGGCGTTGAAACCGCGCTTTCAGAACTCACTGACCAATTTAGCCAATTCCAACACCAGTTCCAGACTCGTCCAGAACTTGAGGAAATCGAGCAATCTCAGAATGCGATCGCGGATCTAACTCAACAACTGGACACCCTGAGTACCCGCCTAACTCAGATACCGACGACGCCAGAGGTGGATCTGAGTGGGATTGAACAAACCATTGCCGAAATTGCGGGTCAAATTGACACCCTAACTCAACGAGTGGATACCCTCAGCACTCGCCTGGATCAGTTATCTACTGTTCCAGAGGTGGATCTGAGTGGGATTGAACAAACCATTGCCGAAATTGCAGGTCAAATTGACACCCTAACCCAACGGGTGAATACCCTCTCCACTCCCACCGAAACCGATTTGAGTGGGGTAGAAGACTCCCTGTCTCAACTGGCGGAACAATTTAGCCAACTCCAGCAACAGTTCCAAGAACGTCCAGAACTTGAGGAAATCGAGCAATCTCAAACCGCGATCGCGGATCTAACGCAACGACTGGAGACTCTGAATATTCGCCTGGATCAATTACCGATTATTCCAGAGATCAATCTGGGGGGAATTGAACAAACCATTGGCGAGATTACGGGTCAAGTTGAAACCTTAACCGCACGGGTGAATACCCTCTCCACTCCCACAGAGACGGATTTGAGTGGCGTCGAAGCGGCGCTGTTTGATCTGACTGAACAAGTCAGTCAACTCCAGCAACAATTCCAGGAACGTCCAGAACTAGAGGACATCCAGCAATCTCAACGTGCGATCGCGGATCTGACGGAACAACTGCAAACCCTGAGTACCCGCCTAACTCAGTTACCGACAACGCCAGAAGTTGATCGGAGTGCGACGGAACAAACCATTGCCGAGATTACCGATCAGATTGAAACCTTAACCGAACGGGTAAATACATTATCCACTCCCGCCGCAACGGAAACCGATCAAAGCGGAATCGAAGCCGCATTGTCGGAACTTGCGGAACAATTAAGCCAACTCCAGCAACAGTTCCAGAATCGTCCGGAACTCCAGGAGATGGAACAGTCGCAAATTATGATTGGTCAACTGGCTGAACAACTGGAGATACTGACGAATCAGCTTGACCAAACCTCAGCGACGCCGGGAGTCGATTTGATGGAAATCGGATCAGCGATCGTTGATGTTCATGATCGCCTTGATGAATTAACGGCGCGTTTCGAGCAATTTCCGGGGACACCCGCCACCGAACCCGCACCGATTCAACCCACTCTTTCCGATTTAGTGGAAGAGGAGGTTGTCGCACCTCCGCCTCCCATCCCCACAATCCCCGCACTGGAACAAATTCAGCAACTTCCTGAAAATGAGGCGATCGCACCGCTTACCGATAAGTTAAAATCCCTGAACGAACAGTTTCACAATCAGCCTGCGACTCAAGCGGTTGAGGGATTAAAAATGACGCTGATTCAGTTAACGGATCACGTCAACGTAATCACATCTCGTTTAGGAGGTTTACCCACAACGCCAGACTTGGATCTGAGTGGGTTAGAACAAGCGATTACCGAGGTTCACACCCAACTCGACGCCTTCAACCAACAGTTTAATGAACGACCGGAAGTTCAAGCCATTGAGCAGTTGCAAGAGGCGATTAATCAGTTAGGTGAGCAGATTTATACCACGCTGGTGCAATTTACTGAAGAATCGGAATCAATGTCCAAGAAGGAAAAAGATGACGCCCTCAAGGATATCGATTTCCAGTTAGATGCGATGGAGTTGTGTCTAGAGAACCTACCCATGCTGGCTGACTTAGACTTCAGTGGGGTGGAAGCCGCGATCGCCGCGATCGAGGAAAAGCTTGATAGCTTAACTCAAACCATCGCCGAGAATCAAGCTGCACTCTTTGAAGTGGATCTCAGTGGTGGAGAGGAGGCGATCGAAGACATTAATCGTCAGATTGAGGCGCTCAATCAAAAAATCAGTTCCCAACTGGATAAAGCGACGATGAAACAATTGGAAGACGCGATCGTTCATCTAAAAAAACAGCTTGAGGCGGTTACGTTTAAATTAGAAACCTTACCCGTGGCGTCAGATGATATAGACTTTGGGGGAGAAGAACCAGATATCTCTGATTTACAGTGGTGATTTGTCATTCGTCATTTGTCATTTGTCATTTGTCCTTTGTAAGAACCGTATAATCGTAGGGTGCGTTAGGCGTAACAACTCATATTTATTATCCTATTAATGGGAATATCGCCGTAACGCACCATGATTTGGACCATTGGTCATTGGTCATTGGTCATTGGTCATTTGTAAGAACCGTATAATCGTAGGGTGCGTTAGGCGTAACAACTCATATTTATGATCCTGTTAATGGGAATATCGCCGTAACGCACCATGATTTGGGTCAAATCACAGCTATATCAGGACACAATAAATGTTAATCGGGGCGGGTTTAATCACTTATGGGTGCAATCGAAAAGATAGTAGTGAAACCCGCCCCTACACAGTTTGTCGGTTGGGTTGAGCGAAGTCGAAACCCAACTTCAACTGTTAGATCAAGTCCGGTTAATTAACCCGAATAACAATGCTGTCGTGGATTATAATTGTAGGGGTGCAAGGCGTGCCATTGGTATTAACTGAAGCCAGAAACCCCTCACCCCCAGCCCCACTCCCACTCTGGGGAGAGGGGAGCAAGAAAGGTGTTATATTCCAGACATAGGCAGCTACATCTTTTATCATTAATCATTCCGGTTCCCCTTCTCCCTTGATGGGAGAAGGGGTTAGGGGATGAGGGTGAAACACTTGCCAGTATTAATTCTCACCTTAAGTTGACACGCATGGGCATTGCCGTGCCCCTACGGTTTCTTATCTTTGTTTCAATCCCTGATAGGGATTCAGGGGAATTTAGACTATCCCTAAGAGCGATCGCGCTTCCATCGTCAAGGTTTCAATCCCTGATAGGGATTTATGGGAATTTAGACAGTAGAATCTATACTATAATAACGCCCATCAAATCGTTTCAATCCCTGATAGGGATTTATGGGAATTTAGACAGTTTACATACAAGGATGACGCTAACAAGCATCGGTTTCAATCCCTGATAGGGATTTATGGGAATTTAGACTTTCCTATGCCAATGAAACGTGAACTATACCCGTCCGTTTCAATCCCTGATAGGGATTTATGGGAATTTAGACCTGAAAGGTGAACTGAAAGGATTTAGCAAAAGCCTGTTTCAAGCCCTGATAGGGATTTATGGGAATTTAGACCGGGTTTTATTATTGCCTATGGTGCACCGTCGGCGTTTCAATCCCTGATAGGGATTCAGGGGAATTTAGACAAAAAATTATTGGACTAAGTTTCTCTTTATGTATGTTTCAATCCCTGATAGGGATTCAGGGGAATTTAGACTGCCGACCTCTGAAACGCTTACTGTATTTAGTTTTCAAGGTACAGATCCGAGAACCTCCACTTAATATATCATTTCCAGCTTCAGCCGACAAGAGGTATCCAAAAACCAACCCATTCAAACCCAGTCCCAGTAATGCTTTCAGCGTTTCCGAGAACCTCACACAGAGGCAAAATCCCTCAAACCCAGATGAGACAAGAAATACAGCCCAAAACTCAGACTCGCCAAAAAAAACACCTACCCCCTCTCGGATTTCATCGAAATTTGGGGTTGGTAAGGGGGCGAATGGAAACCCCTGTCATTTATGTATGGGGCGGGTTTAGTCACATCTAGGTGCAACCGAAAAGATAGTTGTAAAACCCGCCCCTACACAATCTCCCTTGACTCTCCCTTCGACTGGAGACTTTATCCTATAAATATACACCATTCAGACGTGCCATTGCTCCCCTGTATCAACTTCAGCCACACCCCTCGCCCATCCTAGTTTTCAGCTAGGAGAACCCAGAGCCCCAGACGCCCCATGGCGCGTCTCTACAAACTGCTATTACCAGGAGTTAACCATGGAAACTAGCCATCTACGACTACAAGGAATGGGTTGCGCCTCTTGCGCCACCACCATTGAACAAGCCATACAAGGTGTTCCTGGCGTTGTTGACTGTAATGTTAACTTTGCCATGGAACAAGGAACTGTAACCTATAATCCCAAAGCGACAAATTTGGACACCATCCAAAAAGCCGTCGCCGATTCAGGATATGGGGCGCATCCCTTAGATACCACCCAAATGGGTGAAGACACCGATGCCGAAAAAGCCGCACGGGAAGCCCATCAAAGGGATCTCAAACGTAAAGTTATCGTCGGCGGCGTTATTAGTCTCCTCCTCGTCGTTGGTTCACTTCCGGCGATGACAGGGTTACACATTCCCTACTTTCCCTCCTGGCTGCATAATGCTTGGGTGCAACTGGTTTTAAGTACACCTGTACTCTTTTGGTGCGGTCAATCCTTCTTTATCGGCGCGTGGAAAGCCTTTAAACGCCATGGCGCGGATATGAATACGCTGGTAGCGCTGGGGACAGGTTCTGCTTATTTATATTCTCTATTTGTTACTTTTTTTCCTGGCTTTTTAATCGCCCAAGGCTTGTCACCGGATGTCTATTACGAACCCGCTGCCGTGATTATTACCCTCATTTTATTAGGGCGACTGTTGGAAAATCGGGCAAAGGGTCAAACCTCAGAAGCGATTCGTAAGTTAATGGGATTACAAGCGAAAACAGCGCGGGTAGTCCGTAAAGGGGAAGAGGTCGATATTCCCATTGAACAGGTGATCGTCGATGATGTTATTGTCGTGCGCCCTGGGGAAAAGATTCCCGTCGATGGAGAAGTAGTTGATGGCGCTTCAACGATTGATGAATCCATGGTAACGGGTGAACCTATCCCGGTAAAAAAACAAGCTGGGGATGAAGTGATTGGCGCTACGATTAATAAAACCGGGAGTTTTAAATTCCGCGCCTCACGAGTGGGAAAAGATACCGTATTGGCGCAAATTGTCAAATTAGTGCAAGAAGCGCAAGGGTCAAAAGCCCCGATTCAGAAACTCGCGGATCAAGTGACAGGCTGGTTTGTACCCGTTGTGATTGCGGTTGCGATCGCGACGTTTGTGATCTGGTTTAATGTCATGGGAAATGTTACCCTTGCCACGATTACGACGGTTGGGGTTTTAATTATCGCTTGTCCCTGTGCCTTAGGATTAGCTACCCCGACATCAATTATGGTTGGCACCGGTTTAGGCGCAGAAAACGGCATTTTAATTAAAGGCGGAGATAGTTTAGAACTCGCCCATAAACTTCAGGCAATTGTCCTGGATAAAACAGGCACAATTACCGAAGGAAAACCCAGTGTAACTGACTATGTTACCGTAAAAGGAACCGCCGATCGTAATGAAATAAAACTCCTCCGATTAGCCGCCGCTGTGGAACGGCTTTCGGAACATCCGTTAGCTGAAGCGATTGTTGATTATGCCAAACTCCAAGGCGTTGAATCACCTTTACCTGATGTGCAAAACTTTGAAGCCGTTACGGGAATGGGGGTGCAAGGAGAAGTGGAGAATCACCTGATCCAAATTGGAACTCAACGCTGGATGAATGCATTAGAAATTGAGATCCAATCCCTCCAAACCCAGAAACAAACCTGGGAAGCGGCGAGCAAAACAACGGCTTGGATTGCTGTGGATGGTAAGATTGAGGGATTAGTGGGCATTGCTGATGCGTTAAAACCTTCTTCTGTGGAGGCGGTAAAGAAACTGCAACGCCTGGGGTTGCAAGTGGTGATGCTGACAGGGGATAATCAACAAACAGCAGACGCGATCGCACGAGAAATCGGTATCCAGCATGTCTTTGCCGAAGTGCGCCCGGATCAGAAATCCGATGTCATCCGATCCCTGCAAACCGAACCGATCAAGAAAAATCCAAATCATGCCCTAGAAAAGCGTGAATTATCAAACCGGATTGTTGCCATGGTAGGCGATGGAATTAACGACGCCCCAGCCTTAGCCCAAGCGGATGTGGGAATTGCCATTGGTACGGGTACGGATGTGGCGATGGCGGCTAGTGATATTACGTTGATTTCCGGTGACTTAAACGGGGTTGTCACCGCGATTCAACTTAGCCACGCCACGATGCGAAATATTCGCCAAAATCTCTTTTTTGCTTTTGTTTATAACACAGCCGGGATTCCGATTGCGGCGGGAATTCTTTACCCGTTTTTTGGTGTATTGTTGAATCCGATTATTGCCGGGGGAGCCATGGCGTTGAGTTCTGTTTCTGTGGTAACAAATGCGTTACGGTTACGGAATTTTCAGCCCAAAATTATTAGCGATCGCCTGTAGGGGCGACCCGCTGAAATCAATGAATAACTCGAATCTATTCAACTTTATCGGGTCGCCATTTACTAACAAAAGAGGAATCAAAAAATGTCAACCAAACCAAAAATTTTAGCCTATCTGATTAGTTTAGGACTTTTAGGCGGAGTTGCTGCCAACCCAGCGACGGCTGAAATGCCAGAACCTCAGTCCCAGCCAACCAGCCAGTTCCGCCAAATTGAGCAACCGTTACCGCTAAAAGTGGGTGTCACATTAGGGGGGTTAGCCTTAATTAGTGCCGAACTCTGGTGGTTTTTGTTGAGCAAAAATAAATCTAATAAATCCTGATTGAATAACCGGCGCTAAAGCGCAACTACGAACTAGCTAAAAGTCGATGTCGCCGACTTGGGCTTGGTGGTTTAATAGAAATAGTTCTTTGAAGACATGAGCCGAGGCACAGAAGAGGCGCGATGAGTTTATTACTATTAGATATGGACGGTACGCTCCGGGAACCACTCAGCGAACAGCAGTACTTCCAACATCCCCAAGATCAACGCATTATTGCAGGTGCCGAAATTGCCGTTCGCGCCTACAAAGACGATTGGATTATGGTGGGTATCACCAACCAAGGCGGAGTTGCTGCTGGTCATAAGTCTATGGAAGAGTGCGTTAAGGAACAGCAATATACACTTGAGTTATTCCCAGAACTGAGAGAAATCTACTTCTGCCCTGATTTTAAAGGTACAACGTGTTTCCGCGTTACTCGTGATAATGTTCATAACCACAGCCAAACCAAGTGGTCTGGACAGTATCGCAAACCGCGATCGGGTATGTTGCAACTCGCAATGGTCAGACACAAACACACTCCGTCAAATTCGCTGTATGTGGGTGATCGCCCCGAAGATGAACAAGCTGCCCAACGAGCAGGTGTTTCCTTTCAATGGGCAGAGGATTGGATTAAGCAACATCAAGACGCGATCGCTGACAATACGGCAAGCGATAGACAGGTGATAAAAGACGGGAACCGCGTCTAGTCACGTTTGCCGTTAAACTGGGTCTTTTACTAAGCTGATTAGAGTAGAGGCGATCGCACTCATCCTTGTAGTGCGAGCATCTTGCTCGCTACCTATTCCCAATTTAAATGCGTGACAGCTTACAGCACTTTCCGCTCTTATGGGATACGTTTGATCCCCCTAAATCCCCCTTAAAAAAGGGGACTTTAACGGTAGCAGGGTGTGTTAATACAGCCGTTACCGCTGTATTACATAAATTAGCTGACTGAGGAGAGTACAGGATAGGAGAAGCTGCAAAAATAATCGGGCGAGAGGCTGACGTTGATAGGGATGTCCCGGATAATCGAGATAAGGCATCGAATCCTACCTATCAAACACTTCTAGCATTATCTATCCAGGTTACCAATCCTTATGGCAGCATCAACTCCGCGTTTCCCCGATATCCAAAACCACTGGGCGCGTTCATTCATCGAAGGGTTAGCCCAGGCGGGTATGATTAGTGGCTTTCCGGATGGGCGTTTTCGTCCTGATGATCCCATGAGTCGGGCGCAGTTTGCGGCGTTGTTACAAAAGGCTTTTTCTAAACCGAGTAAACGCCCAAATGTTCCGTTTGTGGATGTTCCCAGCAAACATTGGGCAACTGGGGCGATTAGTAAGGCGTATCAAACGGGGTTTATGTCGGGGTATCCGGGAAATCGGTTTCGCCCAGAGGCGAGTATTTCTAGAGTGGAAGTGTTGGTGTCTCTGATAACGGGATTGGAGATAAGTACCAGTGGATTAGCACAGGTGAAAGCCGCCCTACCGGAACTCTATGACGATTTTGGCGACATTCCCAGCTATGCTATTGATCGGATTGCGATCGCAACCAATACGGGGATGGTGGTGAATTATCCCCAGGTTAAGCGGTTTAACCCCCTCAAAGCCGCCACTCGTGCGGATGTCGCCGCGTTTATTTACCAGGCGTTAGTCTATACGGGTGAACTTGACGCCATTGGTTCAGACTATATTATCGTGCGTCAGAAAACCCTGAAACTGAGCCATCAACGGGAGTTTCGCGGGGTGTGGGTGGCGACTGTCTGGAACATCGATTGGCCCCCCCAACGAGGCTTATCGGTTCCCCAACAGCAACGGGAATTGTTACAAATTATTGACCGCATGGCTGAACTTCAGTTAAATGCGTTAATCTTACAAGTCCGACCGACTGGTGATGCTTTTTATGCCTCTGAGTTAGAACCCTGGAGTGAATGGTTAACTGGCATACAAGGTCAAGCTCCCGATCCTTATTATGACCCCTTAGAGTTTGCGATCGCGGCTTGTCATCAGCGCAATATTGAACTCCACGCCTGGTTTAATCCCTACCGCGCCAAAACCTCTTCCCAAGGTTCTGTCAGTGTCGCCCCTCACATTACCGTCACTCATCCCGAATACGTGTACAAATATGGCAATCAGCAGTGGATGGACCCTGGGGTCAAAGTGGTTCAAGATTTAACCTATAACGTAATTATGGATGTGGTGCGGCGTTATGATGTCGATGGCATTCATCTAGATGATTATTTTTATCCCTATCCCATCGCGGGTGAAGCGTTTCCCGATGATAAAACCTATAAGGCTTATCAAGCCGAAGGCGGCACTCTTCGCTTAGGTGATTGGCGGCGGGAAAATGTGAATCAAATGGTGCAGCGCCTTTATAAAGGGATACAGGCGACAAAGAAACATGTTAAATTTGGCATTAGTCCCTTTGGCATTTATCGTCCCGGACAACCGCCTCAAATTAAAGGATTAGATCAATACGAATCCCTGTATGCTGACCCAAAAAAATGGTTAGAAGCAGGATGGATTGATTATGTTGCCCCACAATTATACTGGCGCATTGATCCCCCAGCCCAAAGTTATCCCGTTCTCCTGCAATGGTGGACTGAAAATAATCCAAAACAGCGCCATATTTATCCCGGTAATCGGTTAAGTATGTTGGATAATCAAGATTGGTCTTTCTTAGAATATGAACGGCAAGTTGATATTACCCGCAACCTTGCCCCCCAACTCTCCTTGGGCAATATTTTTTATAACATGAAAGTCTTTAATGAAAATCGTTTGGGAGTCGTTGAAAAGTTCCAATCCTCTGTTTATAATCAACCCGCCTTATCTCCAACCATGTCGTGGTTGAGTGATACACCGCCAGCGATTCCGGTTCAGGTGAGAGTAATTGGAAATAAGCTGATTTGGAATGCTGCCGTTAACGCCAAGATTCGCTCTTGGACAGTATATCAGCAGCAAGGCGAGAACTGGACATTGCACAAAATTTTGCCAGAGGAGATAACCGAGGCAGAATTAGCACCGGGAACCTATGCGGTGTGTGCTGTAGACAGACTGGCGAATGAAAGTTTAGGCGTTGTAGCGTCTATTCAATAGTGCCGATGCTAAAGGATGTCAACATTGTAGTGGACTGACACAGCTAAAATAGGGCTTTGTTTGTAGTAAGCACTTTAGTGCTATAACGCCTAGCTGGAGAGGGCTGAAGCCCTCACTACGAACCAATTCTAATCCATCAATTAAGGTGTGCCACGCCAGTAGGTTGGGTTGAGGAACGTAGCCAAAGCCTTCTCGTACTCCGGAAGAGAACCCGAAGGGTAGAGTAACCCAACACCCAGCCGTTCCACCAACACCAAAACGTTCCATCAACACCCAGCCGTTCCACCAACACCAAGACGTTCCACCGGAACGTCTCTACTAGGGCAAAAATTATGAATACTGTAACCTTAAATTTAGACACCATTCCCTTAACTGACGAACAGTTCTATCAATTATGTCAAAATAATCGCGAGTTTAACTTTGAAACGACGGCGCAGGGAGAATTAATTATCATGGCACCCGTTGGCGGAGAAAGTGGGAATCGAGAATCTGAACTGATTGCTGATTTGGTCATCTGGAACCGACAAACTAGCTTGGGTTATACCTTCAGTTCCTCTACGATATTTAAGTTACCCAATGGTGCGAAACGTTCCCCAGATGCGGCTTGGATTCGTCGAGAACGCTGGGAAGCACTCCCCCCTGAACAACGACGCAAATTTCCCCCGATTGCACCGGATTTTGTCATCGAATTAAGGTCAGCCACAGACGATTTGCAACTTTTGCGTGACAAAATGCAAGAATACATGGATGCTGGAGTGCAATTGGCATGGTTAATTAACCCCCAACAGCAGCAAGTGGAAATTTATCGCCGGGGACAGCCAGTAGAAATGCGAAATCTGCCGACAGAACTATCGGGTGAAATCCTATTACCGGGATTTAGCTTAACTTTATATGCCTATTTATAAAGTTAGGGAATTTTAAAGCTGATTTAAGCTAAGTAGGTTGGTGGAAATAAACTTAACTAGATTAAGTTATGTAAACAAGCATCAAACCCTTACTGTTCCCTGTTCCCTAATCTCCACCGCTAACTTTAATTGTGTCCACCTACTTAGGGAAAAGATTATGAATACTGTAACCTTAAAATTAGACACCATTCCCTTAACTGACGAACAGTTCTATAAATTATGTCAAAATAACCGCGAGTTTAACTTTGAAACCACGGCGCAGGGAGAATTAATTATCATGGCACCCGTTGGCGGAGAAAGTGGGAATCGAGAAGCTGAATTAATTGTCGATTTGGGAATCTGGAACCGACAAACTAGCTTGGGTTATACCTTCAGTTCCTCTACGATATTTAAGTTACCCAATGGTGCGAAACGCTCCCCAGATGCGGCTTGGATTCGCCGAGAACGCTGGGAAGCGCTAACCCCTGAACAACGGCGTAAATTTCCCCCGATTGCACCGGATTTTGTCATCGAATTAAGGTCAGCCACAGACGATTTGCAACTTTTGCGTGACAAAATGCAAGAATACATGGATGCTGGCGTGCAATTGGCATGGTTAATTAACCCCCAACAGCAGCAAGTGGAAATTTATCGCCGGGGACAGCCAGTAGAAATGCGAAATCTGCCGACAGAATTATCGGGGGAAACCCTATTACCGGGATTTAACTTGAGTTTATCTACGTATGTAGAGGATGCGCTTGGTTAAGCCGATGAACTAAACTGCTATGCATTTCAATAAGGTATTCCTAGCGAGCAAGATGCTCGCACTACAAGGATGAGAGCCATTGTTGACCCTAAACCTTATTGTTTATCCTCTGGCTTCTGCTCCTTGGCTTTTACTCTCTTCCTCACTTTACTTGGCTTCGGCTTTGTGGCTTCTGGCTTCTGCTCCTCTGTCGTAGGTTTCGGCTCTTTGGCTTCTGGCTTCTGCTCATCTGTACTAGGCTGTTGCTCTTTCGTTTCTACCTTCGGCTTTTTGTATGGCTTCTGCCGTTTTATACTCGGCTTCTGCTCTTTGCCTTCTGACTGCTGCTCTTTGCCTTCTGGCTTCTGCCTTCCCGTACTCGGCTTCTGCGGTGACTTATTCTGCCGTTTCTCCTGCTGTACGGCTGTCTTGTCCGCCTTCGACGCCTTCAAAAACTTAGGTGCTTTATCCAAGGGTGGTGCTAACAGAGCATCAAACTCAAAAAGATTCCGAGTGGGCAAAAATTTAGCCTTGACTTGAATAAATGCCGGATGTCCTTGCTCCTCTTTGGGGGTTTTGGGATTGAATCGGAATGGCTTAACCGGAGAATCTTTCCACATCAACGGTAGGTGAGACGCCTTCATAAACCTCACCTTTTGCGCTGGTTCGGCTTGTTTGATATAGTCTAAGCGATCGCGATTGAAATTACGGAAAATCGAGACAACGGGTCCTCGACAAACAGGTATAAATTGCCACAAGCCACGAAGCTGAAACTCAAAATCGTCCAATTGTGCCGCAACACCATCGGGTTCTCCTTTCGAGAATCCTACCAACTGAAAGGAAATCTGATGCGACTTGGTGCGCTGAGGAAAGTGGGTGACTCTGGGGTAAACGATTAATCGTTGAGTCGCTTCGCCAGTGTTTTTGATTTCCAGTTTCAGAGCGTTGAAAGCCTTGCGTAATCGAGAGGTATAAAACAAGGGATAGTCTCGACCCGCCATAGTAAGCATAGCCCGCCCCTCGTCTGACCAGCTAACATCACCGACGACGATTCCAATCGCTTGGAAGATAATTCCATCATTTTCTGATTCCTTTGTTTCTTCCTCAGGAGTGTCAGATTGTTCAGGTGTGTCAGATGTGTCAGATGTTTCAGATGTGTCAGATGTATCCGATGTTTCAGGTGGTTCAGGTGGTTCAGGCTTTTTAGGTGTGTCAGGTGTGTCAGGTGTTGCTGTCGTCTGTTCGAGTTCTGGCTCTGTCATCATGGCTGCTGCTGACTTTTTCGTTCAGGGTAGCATTAGAAGCTATATTCCGTCGCCAATTGCGGTACGTTGATTCAATTACAACCGACTGAAATTCTTATCCAGTCGTGTTTGGACGCCTGTAAGCGGTTTGCTGGGGGCGTTGAATCTCTGGCGAATTATGGCAATTAGTGCGGCTGCGGTTTCCAGAATGCAATTTTATGTTTGATTTACCCATTGTACTATGGCTTGGATTAACCCTTCTAAGGTATACTGTTGAGCCTCTACATCCACTCGCCCTAAGAGTTGTTGACAAGTTTTAGAGGTTTGTGGACCAATGGAGGCAATACAGACATTTTCCAAAAGCGAGAGTGGATGATTACTGTTTTTGTCCAAAAGCTTCCTAAAATTTTTGACGGTTTTAGAACTGGCAAAGGTAATAATATTGACGGTATGATTTTGCAACGCTGCCGAAGCTGGGGGTGCTATTTCCCCTGGACAGGTTGACTGATAGGCTGCTACTTCCACAATAGTAGCACCCTGGGCAGTTAAGTCTTTGACTAGAACTTCTCGTCCCCCAGTTTCTACACGCGGAAACAGGATAGTTTGTTCCGCCAAGGGTTCCGGAAAATGTTCAACTAGAGAATCGGCGACAAAATCTGGGGGAATAAAATCTGGATGTAATCCCCGTTCCTTTAAACTAGCCGCCGTTTTCTTGCCCACAACAGCAATTTTGACGCCGGATAACGCACGACTATCTTTTCCTAGTGTCAGCAATCGTTCAAAAAAGTACTTAACGCCGTTACTTGAGGTGAGAATTAACCAATCAAAATCGGATAAATTAGTAATGGCTTGATCTAAGGCGTCCCAACTCGACGGCGGTGTAATCACCAAGGCGGGCATTTCAATCACCGTTGCACCTTCTTGTTCTAACAAGTCTCGAAATGTACTCGACTGTTGAGCCGAACGAGTGACTAAGATTGTTTGACCCTGAAGCATCTGCGGCAAACCACTTCTTTTGATGTCCTCGCCTATTGTCTCTTGTTTTGGGGTAAACTCAACGGGTAACTGTTGGTGCGATCGCAGATAGTCTCGTAATCCTACCACTTCTCCCACGACAATCACCACCGGAGACAGGGAGACACCCGCTGTTTGCTTAACAATACTAGACAGGGTTCCCACCCAAACCTGTTGCTGAGTCTGTCCACAAGCCCGAATCACCGCTACAGGGGTTTGATAGGATTTGCCATAACGCTGTAACTGCTGAACGATTGTGGCTAAATGACGCCCACCCATTAAAATAGCCAGAGTATCGATTCGCGCCAATGCTTCCCAGTCTAAGGCTTCGGGTTGATGCGCCGTCAGGACAGTAAAACAGCGACTCAAAACTGCATCAGTCAGGGGAATATTTGCCAGTAACGGTGCAGCTAGGGCAGAGGAAATCCCCGGTACGACTTCAAAGGCACAATCGGCATCGGTTAACGCTTGAATTTCAGATGTAGCCCGACCAAAGATAAAGGGATCACCACTTTTTAAACGGGCGACTTGCTTCCCTTGTTGGCATTGTTCAACCAACAATTGATTAATCTTTGCTTGCGGAGTTGAGGGGCGCCCCCCTCGCTTTCCCACATCAAACTGGCGGCAATTTGCGGGGACTAATTGTAAAAGTTGGGCGTCTACTAAAGCGTCATAGACTAATACCTCCGCTTGACAGAGAATCTGTTGCCCCCGTAGGGTGAGGTATGCCATACTTCCGGGTCCAGCACCGACGAGATACACTTTACCCAAAGGGCGTCGAGAACGCCCACGTCTAGAAGAATCAGGATAAAAGCTGTCCGCTGCCTGTTGATTGTTGATTCGGGATTCTTGATTGGGGTGAACCATTCTCCAATTTTAAACTGTTTTCGTAAACACATCCTTCTGAGGATATATTCTATTTTTAAGCTAGGTGATAAAAAATTAAAATAATTCTATATGAGCAGAGTGTCTTCCGGTGAATCTGAGTGGTAAAATAGACTGTCGAACGAAAAGGAAACCAATTTTATGCAATTTATTCGAGAAAAACTCTTTTCTGCACGTCCAGTGCGTTTTCTCATTGCCGCTTCGCTGTGTACAGTTTTGTTGTTGTCCAATGCTTTGCCAGCGGCGGCTGTAGGTGGCTCTGATAAAGGTGGCACCACCCTAGACGAAATTGTTGAGAAAGCTGAGCAAGTCGTGAAACAAGAACCGCGTTCGATGCAACAGGTGCAAGCGGAGGCGAATAACAGTACGAATACGGTTCAAGGCTCAGCGAATAAAGAAAAGATGGAGCAATCTCAAGATTCTAAGTCAGGACCTGCTATGGCAGAAGATGTTAACAAAGCGGTCAAAGACATGGAAGATGCTGATTACGATTAGAGCCTTTTGAGGAGGCGATTGAAATCGCTGCTACACAAATGTATGCGAAGCCTTCCCGAAGGGTAGTCCGCCTGCGCGGACTCGTGGACTGTCCATTTATAGCAATCCTATTTGAGTCGTGTCCAAAAATCTGATAATTTTCGGGAATGGGCAATGGGCAATGGGAAAGAGCACCATTGTAGAGACGTTGCATGCAACGTCTCTATTCGTCATTCGTCATTCGTCATTCGTCATTTGTAAGGGTTTGAGGCTTGTTAACATAACTTAACATGGTTGAGTTTATTTCCACCAACCTACTTATCAAAAACTAATCGAATTGTCTAGATTTTTTTCAAAAATGCTGAAATCCTCGACTTAGGGTTAATAATTCATCCGCATACCTTCCTGTACTATCCCGGAGACAAACCTCCGTACCGGATGTAATGGAACCAATAATTGCTGATCCGGCTGCAAATTTTTCGACAAATACCTGAGCCAATGGTTCAGACAAACATAACACCAGTTCAAAGTCTTCACCCCCATACAAAACCCAATCCCAAACTTGTTCTGGAGAAGCAAGCTGAGGTAATACGGAGGGGATAGGAATCGCATCCCATTCCACCACAGCCCCCATCCCACTCGCTCGACAGATTTGGGCGATCGCATCGGCAAGTCCATCGCTGCTATCCATTGCGGTTAGGGGGATTGGAGACGTGTTGAGTATTGAGCCAACGCTAGGCTGATCAGGAACCGGGTTTGTAGGGGCGGGTAATGGGACTTTTTTTTGGCTATCAATAGTAGCGTTTGTACAAAACCCGCCCTGATTATTAGGTTGATCAGGAACCGGGTTGTTATTAAGGATTGGAGATTGGGAGGCTAAACTTTCCCAGAGTTGAGGTAAGATATCTAGTCTTGGTTTAGGGCGTTGGTGAGCTTGGATGAGACGCGATCGCTCTTTTTCATTCAAGTCTTTGCCAAATTCTGGATTCAGCAACAATTCCAACCCAACTCGTGATGCACCATGAACTCCTGTCACCACGATCGCATCGCCAACTTTAGCATTAGAACGACGCATGACGCGCTGGGGTAAGACTTGACCAAATGCAGTAATCGATACCGTAATCACCGGAGACTGACAAACATCACCCCCGACAATGGGCGTATTATACGGCTGTAAACACTCAGACATACCTTGGTAGAGTCGTTCAACCCAACTCACCGCCACATCACCCGGAAGACTCAAGCCAACCGTAATCCCCAGAGGCGATGAACCCATTGCAGCTAAATCCGATAAATTTGCCGCCACCGCACGCCAACCCACATCTTCAGCCGACGTCGTGCGATCGCTAAAATGAATTCCATCCACCAAGACATCGGTTGTCACCACTAATAATTGCCCCGGTTCTGGATTTGGCATAATCGCCGCATCATCACCCACAATATCTGAGGGACAAAAGCGCTGTAATCGTTTTAAAACACCCTGTTCTCCAATATCTCTAATTACATCATTAGTCATTTGTCAATTAATCGCTTTTATCATTCATTCTTTATTTGCTGTTTGTCCAGCAATCCCTAACAGAGGAGCGATAGCTAGGTTAGGGTTGTTGAATGCGTCGATGTAATTTCGGAAAGCGATAATAGGTATCTCCATCCGCATCAACTTCTGGGATAGCGTTAAACACCTGAACTTGGTGTTCCAAATACTGCTGTGCGATTTCGGGTTCAACCCTAGCGGCTGCAGCCAACTGAATCAGAGAAATACAGCTATTCTCCGTTTCTAATAACTGATAAAACGTTTCCTCTAACTGCTTTTGTTGACTTCGGGTGGCTCTTTGCAAGAACAAGATGCCTAAAACACCTAAAGTGATGACCAATAGCAAGTCAATAATTGGCATATTCAGGGAACAGAGAATAGGGAACAGGAAACAAACATCCTTACCTTAACCTGAATGGCACGCTCAGATGAGGCTGGTGGGCATTGCCCACCCTAAGGGATATCAAGGGTTTTGGCAATTCCAAACGGCTTATTGAGCGTGCCATTGTACTTAAGCGGCAACGTCGGGTTCAACCAAATTATCAGCGCCCTGAACAACTGTAGCTGACTCAATGATATCGCCGAGTTCTAGCTTGTCCAATACGTCTTTCCCCTCAACAACATAACCAAAGACCGCATAACGCCCATCCATAACATTAAAACCAGGAGGGGTTAACTCACTATCAAACTTGAAGAAAAAGAACTGAGACGAACCCCCATTGGGATCATCTCCTGGACGCGCCATGGCGACAGCACCGTAAGCGGAGAAAGGAAGCACGGGTTCATCTAAATAAATCCCCGCCTGTTCTAAGGTCATACCATAGATGGGTTCCTCATCTCCCCTGACTAACACTTCAAAGGGAATCGCCCGATATTCACCTGTTTTGGGATCGATAAATCCTTCTTCAGGTCCAGGTGGATCACCAGTTTGCACGTAGAAGTCTTCAGTACGGGTAATTGCCAGATCATCATAAAAACCCCGTTGCACCAAATCAACAAAGTTACCCGCCGTAACCGGGGCGCTATAGCCATCAACGACTAAGGTCATATCCCCTTTATTCGTGGCTATCTCTATCGTGGCGCGACCTTTGAGTTGAGGTAAATTACTATACTCTGAGGGGACTTCAAAAGGAAATCCCTTGACCATCATTCGTTCTAGTTCGCCCACCTTGTCAAGGATTTTGCCTCGCTCAATCCAGACGGCTTCTTTATCCTTGGCTTCAACTGCTTCTCGGAGTGAAACGATATCATCTCTCATGGTGGTAATGATCGCTTCAGCTTGCGGTTTTTGCTCCTCTGGGATGTCAGCCAGCACTTTTTCCGGGCGATTGCTCAAAATTACATCCGCTTTGGTGATATCCCGGTTAATCGGACTCCAGCGCTTTCCCCGTAACTGAGTGGCAATATCTTCGAGACTTGCTTGCACGTTCCGCACCGCTTGATTCTCAATGGGCAGAGCATACCGCAGTAGGGCTTTGCCATCAGTAATCGCATTCCCCTGCGCCAAGCGACTTTCTCGGGCAGGTGGTTGTTGATCATTACCAAAATTCCACCAGGCACCGCTTAAACTTACGGAGAGTGTCACCAGTAGCAGCGCCACAAAACTGGTTTTGAGCAGACGTTGGCACCAATCGAGCTTGAGAATTTTTAAAGGTCGCATAAACATATCGCCTAAGGCTGAATACCATTAGGTTGAGGCTAACTTACAGCATTGAAACAGATATTCTTCATCTTGCCATACAGGGTGTCCGTGCCAAAACGTCCTCCGTGAATACCTCCCTTGCCCCCCGATCTATGGGATGTTCCTCAACAAGGGTACAATAAAGTGCCGATTGTTATGCCCAAAGTTATGCGGAAGCCGTCAGCCGTCGCGAATTAGGGGTTATCGACCAAAAGTTACACCGTGGACTTATACCAAGACAGAATTACTTGTGGGTAGGTTTGTCTAGGTTTTTAGAAGCGGTTTGACAAGTCTGATGTGGGCGTTACGTTTAATGCTGACATCAATGCCAGCTACAATATCTTGCGTACACTATTCCCCAACCCTTGAGGACTAATGATTTCAAGTAACGACTTTCGCACAGGTGTCACGATTGAATTGGAAGGATCGGTGTGGCGGGTGGTGGAGTTTCTCCACGTCAAGCCTGGAAAAGGCTCGGCATTTGTCCGCACCAAGCTGAAAAATGTTCAGACGGGTAATGTCATGGACAGAACCTTTCGGGCTGGGGAAACAGTACCCCAAGCCATCCTAGAAAAACGCACTATGCAACATACCTATAAAGATGCTGACCAATTGGTCTTCATGGATATGGAAACCTTTGAGGAAAATCGTCTCAATGAAGACCAAATTGGCGATCGCGTCAAGTATCTCACCGAAGGGATGGAAGTCAATGTGGTGACGTGGAATGACCAAGTCCTGGAAGTGGAGTTACCCAACTCCGTAGTGCTGGAAATTGTGGAGACTGATCCGGGTGTCAAAGGTGATACCGCCACAGGTGGCACTAAACCCGCTACGGTGTCTACCGGAGCGCAAGTCATGGTACCGCTGTTTATTTCCGTCGGTGAGCGAATTAAAATCGATACTCGTAACGATTCCTATCTCGGTCGCGAGTAAATGGATCTGAACCAATCAATCAACAGCTAAGGTGAATATCCAAACACGGCTTTTGCCCAGCTCAAATCGTGATCAATCCTGCCTGAGGTATCATGTAGAACTCTAACCTTGAATTTTTTCGGAATTCCTATCTCTCTAATTTAGTTGTGCCATTAGACTTCAACCAAATCCGTGAACTGCTAACCGCGATCGCTCAAACCGATATTGCGGAAGTGATATTGAAAAGTGATGACTTTGAACTGACGGTACGTAAAGGATTATCCGCCAGTCCTCCTAGCGACTCAACAGTGAGTCGAACAGATACCCCTGTGGCGTCCAGCTTGGGAACAGCGGTGGTTGGAATGGCTCCCCCGCCGCCTCCCACTTCCACACCCACACCTGAACCAGCACCATCGGCTCAAACGGGAACAGCTTCAGCTACACCGTCTCCAGGAGGGGAGTCAAAATGGGAAGAGGTGAAATCGCCGATGGTCGGTACATTTTATCGGGCACCATCGCCAGATGACGCCCCTTATGTGGAAGTTGGCGATCAGATTCGCGTCGGTCAAACTATCTGTATCATTGAAGCAATGAAGTTGATGAATGAACTTGAAGCCGAAATATCCGGACAAGTGATGGAAATTTTGGTCGAAAATGGCGAACCGATTGAATATGGTCAACCGTTGATGCGGATCAATACAGCGTAAATGAGCGATGTAAAGGATTGATGATTACTCTATTGTTATCAATTGACCAAAAATAGGCTAAAATTTGATGATCACCTAATTTCGGGTTAGACCGATGCCAAGCGTAAAAACAGTCCCTCAAGAGGTCGTCCAACAAGTTTCTGAGTATTTTAGTATCTTAAGCGAACCCATGCGCCTGCGCCTGCTCAATTTACTCCGAGAAGGTGAAAAATGTGTCCAAGAATTGGTAGAAGCTACAGAGACGAGTCAGGCAAATGTCTCTAAGCACCTGAAAGTGATGCTACAGGCGGGAATACTCAGTCGCCGCACTGAAGGCACATCTGCCTACTATAAGGTAGAAGATGAGCTGATTTTTGACCTATGTAATTTAGTATGCGATCGCCTCGCTACCCGCATCGAACAACAAGCCCGCCATTTTCGGAACTTTACTTTGACGAACAAAGGGTAGAAGGGGAATTTTTTTGTCCAAAAACTGAACTGAACAGGCGATCTAAGTACCTGGACATAAATTCTGTTCACTGTACTCAGAACTATTAACAAGCGTCAAAACCTTACTGTTCCCCGTTCCCCGTTCCCTGTTTCCTTGTCCTCATGCTCAACTTTAATCATGGTTGTTTGACCTTAAAGTTGAAAGTTTGTTTCAAAGTTTTGGCGAGTCATCGGTTGATCGACGATCAACCCTTCACCTCCTAAGACTTCGAGGGGTTTTCCTTCCACATCAATCCAGACTTGAGCATCCGGATCTAAGCTGGTGGCTGTATAGATAATTTGTCCGAGGCGGCTTTGCATCGAAGTACTGCCACCCCCTGTAGTAAAGTCTTCAGATAGATCTAGATGTACTCCGTCAGATTTGATCGAAAGATTCCGTAACTCAGTTCCTTCGGGAATTGCCGAGGCTACCGCTTGCTGCTCAGGTCCAGACAATAATTGCTGGAATGCCATCTCTAACACTTCCGAGGGATTATCACCATTTTCGACAGTGATGGAACTGGGAACCAGTTCAATTTGATTATTGACAGCATCAACCCAATACACTTGAACCTCTTGTTCAGTCGCTGGCGGCGTGTCTTGGGGCGATTGGGAGAGGGTAGGCACTTCCGATTGGGGGGGTGAGGCGGTAATCGTATTCCAAGCCCACCAAGCGCCTCCACCAGCGGCGGCTAACATCGCCACGGAAACACCAGCGATCAAACTTGTGGGAATACGACGTGTATCTTGTGGATTTTGCATAGTTATTACCTTTCCAATCGTTCAATGTTTATAGGATTAGAAAAAAATGTGATAATTTTTCTAGTCTTTGACTTTTGACCTAGTAGGACAGGTTTCGTTACGTGATCAGTTTTTGCCATAAGTTAGCGGTAAAACCCACCCCTACATAGACCACCAATTGCTCTGACTGAACCGACACCCTAGTCTCCTGGCGGTACATCAGCTCGAACAAATGCGGCTATCTGTAGATCCTGATTATCTATCTCTAATTGTAAGAGTCTGACCGTAATCCCAGCATCTTCCAAGCTACGGAGATTGGCGCGATCGCTTATTCCCTTGGCGAAGCCTTCAACCAGGCGAGACGGTAACGCTTGACCGTCAACGGTTATTCTGGGTTCAATCAGTTGCAAGCGATGTCCGGCTTCAATCCCCAATCCGGATTCCACCACAATGGCTAGGGATTGACGATTCCCTTCCACCGCATCCACTTGGAAACGCAGGCGATTATTTCCCAGCAACTCTAATCGAGGATTGAGAAACTGGTAACGCTGTGCGGTATCTCTGGAGAGACGACTACCGAGTTGTTGTAATTTTGCAGCAACTCTAGGAGACTGAAGCATCTGGTTGAGATCCGATTCAGTTAAAACCAGACGCACCCCTGCTTGTAACGGTTGACGTAACGAGGCTAAGGGCGACGTTTGACCCTCCTGTCTCAGACGGTTGATATCCAGATTAATCGGATCAGTTTCGACTTCTAGAACATCAATCCGAATGTCTGGCGTCAACCATAACCCTCGACCCGCAATCCGGACTTGTTCGAGTTTTCCTTGCAATGCTCGGTAGTTCGGGGTATTGTCAATCCGCACATCAAGCTGCTCAACTCTCTCCAATTGAGAACTCAGGACGTTTTCCACCACGCGATCGATGATTAAGCCCGGAGGGGAAACCAGCGTGAGTAACGCCGATAGGAGGATGCTCAAAAATTCCATATTTCCGTTGAGTTGTTTATATTACTTAACATTTAACCCCTAAATCTTTAAACTTTATTGCAGTTTTATTACAGAGTGAGAGCCGATTGCCATAGGCATGATACCTTCAATGAGGTGTTGACGAAAAGCACAGCCTTAGGAAAGGAGGACATTTTGGATTTGCGTTCTGCTCAAACCCCCAACGACTTTGTTCATGAAGATATTAGTGAGTACGTGGCTCAGCTTCAGCTACACATGGCGTTACAAGCCCGGAATTTAGTCCCGACTCTCACCAAGGCAGTAGATAGCCGAGAGCAGTTGTTACAGCAAACCCAAGCCACCGTGGAAAAGCTAGCGTCTCGACAGGCGGTTTAGTTGACAAATGACCAATGACAAATGACAAATGACCAATGACAAATGACCAATAATTAACGACTCGCCAAAATTAAAGCATCGGCATAGTTTAAAGCCTCTTGCCACACAGCATAGCCACGTCTGGCGAGATGAATCCCATCAGTGGTTAACTCCCGTTGCATTTGACCCTGATTATTCACAAACAAACGGTGCAGGTTAAGATAGCCTGCACCTTCTTGCTGGGCGATCGCGGCGATGTGTTGATTCAGGTTGCGGATGCGATCGCTGGGAATAGCGCTTAATCGTGTGGGTAAAATAGACTGAACAATAATTTGGGCTTGCGGGTGGTTTTGGCGTAAGCGTTGGATGATTTGACGAGTATTATCGAGAATAACGCGATCGCGAACGCCCTGACGCAAGTCGTTGGTGCCAGCCATGACATAGATTGTATCGGGTCGGGTTTGGGAAAAAGCCGAGAGTCGCTCCAGAATTTGGCTAGAGTTTTCCCCAGAAATCCCCTGATTCAGCCAAAATTGACTGCTAGGTAGGTTGGCTGTAGGAAACCAAAGACTCAAGGAATCGCCCACTAATATAGACAGACGATTATTCCCCTGTCCCCTCGCCATCGCTTTCGCTTCTTCTGCAAGTAGCTGTTTCCATTGAGTATGAGTGGGTTTAGCTAGTGTCGCTTTACTCCAAACCGACTGGAAACTATCAGCCGGGAGGCGGGTATAGGTTTGACCTCTATTTAATGCGGCTAATCGTTGGTAATAGAGTTGGGTTCCCGATTTAGGTGAGACAACCGGGGATTGAGGTTTAGGGGAAATAGAGTTAGTAGTCAGCGCTTGATTCGTGGTGGCACTAAAGTGCCGACTACTAACCGGTGGTGATGAGCTAAACTCAACACCAGGGATTTCCACCCCAGGGATAATCGGTTGAGTGACGACGGAGTGCGATTGATCAGCTTTAGCAGAAGCCAATAAAGCCGACAAATTCTCGAACAGGTTGGGAACCAGTGGCGGTGGCGGAGGTGCAGATACGGGACCTACGGTAAGCAGACTGGCTGCTAGTAAATACGGATCGCTCATGGTACATTCCATTACTCTCTCTTTTTCCTTTGACAGGAATTTGCCAGAGTATCAGGAATATATGCCAGAAGGCAGGAGGGTTCTTACTGTTCCCTGTTTCCCCATCTCAATTAAGTTTAATTTTGTCTATAGCGCTAGGCTCTAAGGTTAGGACATAGGAAAAGCAGGGGAAGCAATGTAGAGACGTGCCATGGCACGTCTGGAAGCAGGGGGAGGGAAAGTTATATCTTTAGAATGCAACTTGCTATGATATCACTTTTGCATATCTTGATCTCGCAAAAAAGCAATAATGACAGCTTTTCTCAGGGTTGCCTCGATGGAATTGATAAAGCCTATAGCAACGAATAGATTATTCATCGACAATTGTATAGTTTGTAAAGCATTGTTGACTTCTGTTTGATTGTCCTCGATCCATTTTTCCAGAAATTTATGCTCGGTTAACGCTTCGTCAATATCATTCTGGGAAAAAATTTTCTGCAATTTAGATGATTTTCTCAGGGAGTTAATTTTCTTTCCCAAATCCTCTCCAGATGAGTTCACTTGAGGACGGGTGAATAAGGCAGAAAGTTTTGGCATGATTGATGTGGGACGAACGGTTTCACTTAATATATTGACACAGTTTAAAGGTCTTTTGTTTAGAAATATATACGAGAATAAGCGTAAAAAATACTACGTCAATTATCGTAAATTTTGTCAGGTATTATTTTTTTAGAAAAGATATAAATCCTCAGAAAAGATGGCGTGAAAATAAACAAAATTTGACCCCTAAGCTTTTTAAAAAATTCATACTTTAGAATGAAAAACAAAAAGCAGCACTTCGCTAAGTAGGTCGGTGGAAATAAAGCGAGCTATGTTAAGTTCTGTGAATGTTCCTCAAACCCTTACTGTTCCCTGTTCCCTGTTCCCTGTTCCCTAATCTCAACCGTTAACTTTAATTGTCCCAACCTACTTATAATGATAGATTGAATAAAAACCTGGAGTGAAATCTACACGATGGCAGCAATGAAATTCAACGTTCCGAGTATTGCTTGTGATGCTTGCGCCAAAACCATCAGCGAAGGGATTCGTACCCACGAACCTGAAGCGAAAGTCGATGTTGATGTGGCAAATAAGACGGTTAGTGTGGAAACTGAGGCGTCTCACGAGTCAATTAAACAAGTCATTACCTCTGTGGGGCATCAGGTGGAATAATACAAATTCTGGCATTATAGAACTCTGTTTTTTATAAATTGTAGAGACGTTGCATGCAACGTCTCTACATTTGGGAATCTAGTTGAATTACCCAGAGATTCCTGATGCTGTTGGAATTTGGGACTTTGAAGGATGTGCTGATTGGCGCGATCGCACTTCTAAATACACCAGTAAGGCGTTAATATCGGCTGGATTCACCCCACCAATACGAGAGGCTTGACCAATTGTCAGGGGTTGAACCTGGGAGAGTTTCTCGCGAGATTCCTTGGATAAGGTTTCAATGGCATCATAATCCAGATCTATTGGCAATCGTCGCTGGCTTTGACGGGACACTTGATCAATCTGATTTTGCTGGCGTTGCAGATATCCCGCATATTTGATATCAATTTCCGCACCGTCTCGTTCAGCTTGATTGAGACTGGAGTTTCCTAATCCGTAGTGATCCAGATTGGTATAGTGGAATTTGGGACGACGTAGCAATTCAGCCAGGGTAATCGAACCCTTAATCCGTTGCTGAGTATCCGACGCGATCGCAACGCCTAATTCCTCATGTTCCTTGATCCGTACTGTCTGGAGTCGTTCCTTCTCCGCCGCAATATTCGCTTGTTTTTCAGTATAAAGTTGCCAACGGCGGTCATCAATTAAGCCAATGTCTCGTCCCAAGGGAGTCAGACGGCGATCGGCATTATCAGAACGCAGGAGTAAGCGATACTCGGAACGACTGGTTAGCATCCGGTAAGGTTCTCGCAAATCTTTCGTACACAAATCATCAATTAATGTACCGATATAGCTTTCCTCACGGGGGAACACCAACATCTCTTGATGTCGCACATAGCGTACTGCATTAATCCCCGCCACAATACCCTGGGCGGCGGCTTCTTCGTACCCCGTCGTTCCATTAATTTGTCCAGCGCAGAATAACCCCTCAATTTTTTTGGTCATCAACGTGGGAAAACACTGGGTTGCGGGTAGATAATCATACTCCACCGCATAAGCTGGGCGTAGCATGGTACAGTGTTCTAATCCAGGGAGCGATCGCAACATTTGCAACTGTAGCTTCTCTGGTAATCCTGTCGAGAATCCCTGGATATAGAGTTCGGGAATGTCTCGCCCTTCCGGTTCAATAAAGATCTGATGGCTTTGCTTATCTGCAAACCGGACAATTTTATCTTCAATACTGGGACAATAACGGGGTCCCTTTGCATCCACCCAACCCCCATAAACTGGGGACAGATGCAGATTGTCCCGAATCAACTGATGCGTTTGTGCCGTGGTACGGGTAATATAACAATTCATCTGTTCCCGTTCCACCCACACCTCTGGGTCAAAGCTGAACCAAGACACCACCTCATCCCCAGGCTGGGGTTCCATTTTACTGTAATCCACCGATCGCTTATCCACCCGCGCCGGGGTTCCCGTCTTCAGGCGTCCGGTTTCAAATCCCAGTCGGTTCAGGGTTTCCGTCAATCCCACCGCTGCAAATTCCCCAGCGCGTCCAGCGGGCATCGATTTATTCCCCACCCAGATACATCCACCCAGGAACGTTCCTGTGGTTAATACTACTGCAGGGGCGGCAAATGCGACACCAAAATAAGTCTGAACACCGATAACCTCATCGTTCGCACCCAGAACTAAATCCGTCGCCATCCCTTCCCGGATAACCAAATTCTCCTGGTTCTCGACAATCCGTTTCATCACCGCCGCATATTCCCGCTTATCGGTTTGCGCCCGTAACGCCCAAACCGCAGGTCCGCGCGACTGATTCAGTACCCGCTTCTGGAGATAAGTTCGGTCTGCCATCTTACCAATTTCTCCCCCCAAGGCGTCTACCTCGTGGGCGAGTTGGGATTTAGCTGGGGCACCCACGGCGGGGTTACAAGGTTGCCAAGCAATTTTATCCAGGTTCAGGGTAAGTAGCATAGTGCGACATCCCAAGCGGGCGGCGGCTAGTGCAGCTTCGCAGCCAGAATGTCCAGCACCGACAACGATGACATCAAAAGCGTCTTGGAAATCTACAGGGGAATGTGTGGTCATGGTTAGCATTTGAGTGACAAGGACTCATGCTTCATTCTACCGAATCCCAATTCAGATAAGGTGGTAGAGACGCGCCATGGCGCGTCTTGACATTCTGCTTACACTTCAGGTAAGCGAACCTTATCCAGCAGCTAACAGCACTCCCACAATGGAACCTAAAGCATTTGCCCCTGCATCTCTGAGAAACAAACCGAGTTGTTTAGCATAAGCATTAATTCTTGCCTTCCGTGGATTTGGAGATTGGGCTTCTTCTTCCAAGGCGTTAACCAGTTCAGTTGCTTCTTCTTGTTGCTCAGTTGGCAGGGTATCAATGCTTTCACGTAACTCCGCAAAAAGTTCTTTTAAATCGGCGGCACTTACACCCATCTCTTGCTGAATTTTATTTTGATTATGATTGTGACTCCCTACATTCATTGCGCCTACCTGGGAATCTTTTGGGCTTACACTAAAATAATCACCCATAATTCTTACTCCTGCTGTGTCTAAACGTTCAAAGAGGGGTTCTTCGTCAATCATCTGAATTCCCTTACTCGTAATTTTGACATACCTGAAGCAGAAATCGCCTACGCAACGAAACGTTTCAACCTCTCCCTCGTCTTCCATGGGGGAAACCACTCGGATAACATCGGTAACGCTGATTACCAGACTCTTGGCTATAAACTCAGGCGTTACATCAAAATGGTTATATCGTTCGGGATGTCGAGCATGATACTTGTACAGAATTGCCAGCACTGCCTGTCTGAGTTTACGATCATTAGCTTGAGTCGCATCGAAGTCTGGGACTGAAATCGTTTCTTCTGTTGATAAGTCTCTATGAACAGCTTGGTAGCCAAAACAGTTAGATGAGCATTTAGATTTATAATCTTCCCGATTATCAAAGGCAACAATTGCACAATGCACTTGCCAATCTTTTTCACGGATTGATTCTAACTTACTCTCACCCAAACATTGTCTTTTATCATGCTCTTTGCTGGTTATTAAATTTATACAATTAACTTGGTTTTTTGTGTCAGGTATTTGACATTTATTACAAATTCCAGCTTTGGTTAAATTAGTAGAATATTTACTACTGGTTTCAGTAATAGTGCAGATGAGGTTAACACGTCTATACTCTAGATAGGGACAAGGTTTGAACAACTCCGTGTCAGACATTTTACATCATCCAATAGATACATATTTTCAATCATACTCATTTCCACCGCCTTTAATACCCCGGCTCCTGATCAGGGGGATAACACTGTCTGAGTCAAGAGCATATATGCGAAGCTTACCACGAGTCTTATCTTTAGCTCTATCTAAACAAAAGGGTCAATAACCGCTAAGATTTAGCGTTGATGTTCCCATAACTACTATAACGCCAAATGATTTTGTTTTACATTGATGAGGGTGGTACTGGCTGGAAAGATACACAAACGAATTTTTTCTTTTTGGTGAGCTTCGCTATTCCTGCCCAGAACTGGTTTCAAATGGATAGCATCATTTTATCTTTCAAGAAAGGTATACTCAGCGGCGGTCAGTTAGAAAACTGGGAGCTAAAGGGTCGTGATATTTGGCAAGGGTTAGGTAAGTTCAAGAAAGTTAAACGCGAATACCGTATGCAGGTGTTCTTGCAAATCTCAGAAATCCTAAATCAGTTACCTTGCCATATTTTGGCTATTCAGGTTGACAAGAAAGGACTCCGCGACAGTGGTGAATCTATCAAAGATGACACAGAGTTATATCAGTTTGCTTTCAGGGAATTGCTAGAAAAAATAGATGCTTTTCTAAAGCAATATAACGAAACAGGAATACTTTTTATGGATTCGCGTTCAACTCAGCACACGGCTGTTCAAGATGGGCGATTGATCAGGGCATATAGAGATTGGGTCAATGCTCGAAAAGAACCTTCTAGTTTTGTGGAACTTCCTGTATTTGGGTTTTCAGAATTTTATACAGGGTTACAGCTAGCTGATTATGTAACTTACTTGATTGACCGTACATCCAAAGAGTCTGCAGCCAGTGGTCGTTCAGAATTGCAAGTAGCATTCAATCTATTAAAACCTAAACTTGATCTATCTAAAATGCCCTGTAAATAAATACAGTTTGATAATCGCTCCAATGAGTTGTGATTCTAAATGCGAATCCACGACTGTGATAGTCGTGGATTTTGCCCTAGCAGAGTCTTAATCAATAAAACTCTACCTTAAAGTATTTGACTTTGACAGGCGCACGGTATCTCAACCGAGCTATACATCCCCGTGCAGTTCGGGACACCTTGCCATCTAATTCCCATCTTATCGTATAGTCGAGTATTTTTCAAAAGCCGCAGCACTAATTTAAGAATAGCACTGAATTTAGAGTTTGTAGTCAGCACCGTCTTCGCTTCTGGCACGCTTCATGCCTACTATGAAACCGCTTAAGTCAGCGACATTCTCCTTAAGCTGTCAAATTGAGCTAATGCCAAGAGCCGGAATGTCTGCTGATGATTTCCCTGAGGACGTGGATTAAGGTTGGTGGGTTTCGACTTCGCTCAACCCACCCTACGGTATATCAAAGGTTTCGGCGATTGTTCTATGCAAATTTTTAGTGCTATTCTGGTCATAAAAATCAGTCAAATTGTATTACAATAAATTCACTTAAATCAGGTCAAGGATGAGAATTGAGGAGCGACTAAGATGAGCGAATATGATTCGCCATGGAAGGAAAGCATTTCACTATATTTTCGGGAGTTTTTGAGTTTTTTCTATCCACACATAGAAGAGGACATCGATTGGAAACGAGGATTTGAATTTTTAGACACTGAGTTACAACAGATCAAGCGAGAGACAGAAACGGGTAGGAGAGATGCGGATAAGTTGGTGAAAGTTTGGCGTCGTAGCGGGGAGGAGGAATGGGTTCTTGTCCATGTGGAGGTGCAATCACAGCGTCAAAGCGAGTTTAGTGAGCGGATGTATCTGTATCACAGCCGGATTTTCGATAGGTATCGTCGCAGTGTGGTGAGTTTGGGAATACTCGGCGATGAGCAACCGGGTTGGCGCCCCAGTCGGTATGAGCGTGAATTGTGGGGTTGTCGAGCAATACTGGAATTTCCAGTGGTGAAACTGCTAGATTACAGTATGGATGAGCTTGCGAGTAGTCGAAACCCATTGGCGGCGATAGTACAGGCGCACCTTTCTGCCCAAGTTGCCGGGAAAGATGTTGGGGTTGGATATGAAAGTAAGCTGTCTCTGATTAAGAGTTTATATGAGCGGGGGTATGGGCGAGAGGATATCGTTCAATTATTTCGATTAATCGATTGGTTTATTGCCTTACCGAAGAGAGAAGAGGATCGATTGTGGCAAGAGATACAAACGTTAGAAGAGGAGAGAAAAATGCCTTACATTACCAGCGTTGAACGAATCGGAATCAGGAAGGGCTTGGAGCAGGGATTGGAGAAAGGCTTACAACAAGGACGACAAGAAGATATTGTCCGTATTCTTGAACTTCGGTTTGAAGATATTCCGCAGGAATTGAGGGAATTAATTGGAAAAATCGAAGCTCTTGAGGTGCTAGGTACTCTTCTGGTTCAGGCGGTGACAACTCAATCCTTAGAGGCATTTGAATCTGTGGCGAATCAATATGTTACGGAGGAGGGGGCGGAATTGAAAAACACAGAGCCGAGTGCGGGTGAAGAGGCGAATGAGACGTAAACAAAGAGTTAGGTTGGATTGAGCAATAATTTGTGCGATCGCGGGTATAGGCGAGAGGATCTCGTTCTATTATTTCGATTAATCGATTGGTTTATTGCCCTACCGAAGAGAGAGGAGGATCGATTGTGGCAAGAGATACAAACGTTAGAAAAGGAGAGAAAAATGCCTTACATTACCAGCGTTGAACGAATCGGAATCAGGAAAACCCAACAAGAAAATATTATTCGTATTCTTGGAGTTCGGTTTGAACGCATTCCACATGAATTGAGGGAATTAATTAGGAGAATAGAGGATTATGATATGCTAGATACTTTTCTGGTTCAGGCAGTGAAAACAAAATCCTTAGAAGCATTTGAATCTGTGGCGAATCAATTGGTTACAGAGGCGGGATCGGGATTGGAGAACACAGAGCCGAGTTTGGGTGAAGGGGCAAAAGGAAAATAAATTACACCCTCTCTAATTGTAGAAAATGTACGTGACCCAAACAATCACCTGCAACAATAGTAACTCCATCTTCAGCTACAGCACAGGCTGAAAAAATTCTATCCCCTTTAAAATAGCAAACCATTTGTCCGCTGGTTAAATCCCAAACTTTTAGAGTCTTGTCGCGAGAAACAGAAATAGCTAGCTTGTTATCTGTTGTTACTGCTACGGCAAGAACAGAGTCAGTATGTCCTTTTAATGTTTGTAGTTCTTTGCCATTAACTAAATCCCAAACTTTTAATGTGTGATCGACAGAAGCAGAAACTACTTTTTTCTCATCTACCGTTACTGCTACTGCCATAACTGCTTCTGAGTGACCTTTTAGGGTACATACCTCCCTTATGTTCCAGAAATCTAAGACTTTCAATGTTTTATCAGCAGAAGCAGAAATTGCCCATCGTTTATCTGCTGTAACCGCTACTCCATAAACCCAGTCCGTATGAGTTAACAGTAGTGGTAGAAGTGTTAAGCCGTTATCTAAATTCCAGACTCTTAAGGTGCAGTCGTCAGAAACTGAAACTGCCCATTTACTATCTGCTGTAACAGCCACTCCATTAACCCGGTCAAAATGACCTCTCAGAGTTCTAACTTCTTGACCCGTGGTTAAATCCCAAACTTTCACAGTAAAGTCTCTAGAGCTAGAAATTGCGAACTTTCCATTTGCTGTAACTGATACTGATTGCACTGCATCCCTATGACACCCTAAGATGTACAGTTGACTGCTACAAACTACATCCCATACCTTCAAATTACAATCATTAGAAGCAGAAACAGCTTTCTTCCCATCTGCTGTAATAGCTATTGACCTTACCCAATCAGTATGAGCGGCTAACGTAGACAGTTTTTCATCAATATGTAAATCCCACACTTTCAATGTTTTATCAGCAGAAGCAGAAACCAGCCATCGCGTATCTTCTGTAATTGCCACTGATGTAACTGACCAACTATGACCAGTCAAGGGACGTATTTTACGACCACTCGCTAAATCCCAGACTTTAATTGTACTGTCAGTAGAACCAGAAACAACCAATTTTTCATCTGCTGTCACTGCCACTGCGCGGACTTCACGTTTATGCCCTTCCAAAGTATGCAATGTACGACCACTCGCTAAATCCCAGACCTTTAATGTATGATCATCAGATGCAGAAACTATCCATTGCTTATGTGGTGCAATTGCTACCGCCCAGACTTCGCGACTGTGACCTCTAAAGGTGTTTAGTTCACCACCACTAGCTAGATCCCAGACCTTAATTGTGCCGTCAGTAGAAGCAGAAATAGCCTGCTTGCCATCTGCTGTCACTGCTACCGCGCTGACCAAATCGGTATGTCCTACCAAGGTGCGTATTTCATGACCATTAGCTAAATCCCAAACTTTCAGAGTGCAATCACGGGAACCAGAAACTATCCACTGTCCCTCTGTTGTTACTGTAACCGCAACTGCCCTCACTATATCATCGTGTCCTCTTAGAGTTTTCAGGTTCTCACCGCTAGTTAAATCCCAAACTTTCAAAGTACAGTCGTCAGAGGCAGAAACAGCCATCTTTCCATCTGCTGTAATCGCCACTGCCCAAACCGATTCGGTATGACCTGTCAATGTGCTTAGTTCATCACCACTAGCTATATCCCAGACTTTCAATGTATGGTCATAGGAAGCAGAAACAACGAGATTTCTATCGGCTCCATCTGCTGTAACTGCTACTGCACTAATCCAGTTAGTATGTCCTTCTAATGTACGCTGCAAAGAATTGCTAGATGTTGTAAAGCTAGAACTCAAGGGGCGTAGCCAAGGGGTAGACTTGCACTGCCTAGCATATTCTAGCATTTCCTGAATTTCTGGAGCTTTACAGCTAGACAAGTGACCCCAGAGTTGTTCGATTAGTTGCGTCTTATCCTCAGCTAAAATATGTGCCGATAGCCGAAGCGCACCTTGAATTAATTTTATATTATCTACATTAAAATTCACTTTTTTATCAGTGGTTGTGTACTCAGGATTGAAATCAAAATCGTAATCTTCTATTAAGTGCTGTACTCCCAAGGCAGAAATCTTAGTATCAATATACTCAAAGTTAGTTAGTAACTTGTATAAATCATCCCACCGTTTTTCATCCCGTAAATGTTCTGGATAATACCGCAAAGCGTAATCACTTTGATGTTCTTGCCAATGGCTACAATAGTTAATCAAATTTTTTAAAGCATCTTTAGCATCTTCATCGTCATCTAACTTTGCAGCAAACGTTGTTGCCAGTAACGGGTGGGCAAAAGCATAAAGATTGTCTGCTGTAATTCTCATCCAGCGCGTTACCTGCCAACACAAATGCATCTGCCGTAATTGGCGATCGCGCATTTTTGTCACGGCTTTAATATCCTCTTTAGTTAGTGCGCCTTTCGCCACTGCCAATAGTGCAAAAAACTGCCACCGTTCGTCTGGTAAGTCGAGTTCGTCTAAGCGTTTTATCTGTTGCTGAACATACTTCTCAAAACCCTGGGGTGTATGTTCCAACAATTCCTGAATATTCTGTATATGCTTTGGCGCATGATGACATAAGTCATCAATCAGACAGCTTAGGTAAAGTGGAAAACCGTCAGTGATTTTATCGAGTTGAGCAACTAAGCTTGTATCGTCTGCCAATCCTGCCAATTCTCCATTACCCGCTTCTCTTAACCATTGCGCGATCGCACTCTTAGACAAACGCTCAAGATGTAAGGGTTCGCAGTTATCTGTCCAGCCTTCCAAATATTGTTGTTCTTGTCCTTTTTCGGCTCTTGCTGAAGCGATTACAAATACATTTTCCGGCAAAGGATTTGGAAAAGGAGGAAGAAAAGTTTCTCCGGCTTCATCTAAGCCATCGATCACAATAATCAAAGGCTTTTCTGTTTGTCTCCCTGCTCTTAAGACGTTATAGAGTATTTTGCGTAAGTCATCTTTATTGTTAGATGATAGATCATAAGCCAACTCGTTATCAGCATCAAGTTGTCGGATTAGATTCCGATAAGCAGTTTCGACAGAGCGAGTTCTCTCATTGAAAAAATGGTAAGCCATATCACAATCTTTGTGCTGCCATTCTTTAACCCAGTTAGCCAGCAGTGCTGTTTTCCCAAAACCTGCGGGAGCCGTTACCAGGAATAAACCGCTGGAGTTTTCCTGCAAAAATATGTCTAATTTCTGGCGTTCTTCCTCGCGCCCCACGAATAACTGGGTACAGCGCTTTAACAGTTCTTCATTTAGATCTGCTATTTCTTGCCAAATATAGAGTTTAGCCTCTTTTCTATATTGCTGTTCTAGTATTCCTAAACGATTCCCATGATCTTCTAAACGATTCTCATTATCTTGAACACGCTCCTCCAGTTTCAAAACCCGCAATTCCACATTCTTCAGCAGTTTACGATCATTTTCACTCAGGGTGGGTAGAGAAAGCTGCTCCCTTAGCTCTTGTACAGTAAGCCGCTTTATATCAGGTTGACAGAGCAGCTTAATTACATATAAAAAAAGTCTTTGGTATTGTTCGTTAGCCTCTTTATCATTTCGTGCGTGCTGTTGTTCGATGAGAATTTTTTCCAGGTTTTGACTTAATAATTGAGCCTTAGCTTCCTTTGTACTCCACTCGAATCGGCTAATCAGATCCAGGAGTTGCTCGTCAGTTGTTTTGGTTATGAACTTACGGAAAATATGCCAAGTTTCAGAATGAAGCTTATCCGGCTTTTTCTTATTGCCCAGAATTTTACGAATGCCTTGTAATGCCTCTGTTTTCTCTTTTCCTTGCAGACTCCCTTCGCGGATCTGCTCCCAAACTGCGATCACAGGCGTTTTATTGGGTATAGGCGACTGTTGTTCTCGACCCGCCTTAGTGTTAGTTGTGAAGCGAAACAATAGGTTAGTTTCGGGATTTGCCTGATAATGTTCAAGAAAACAGGCAATAGCGGTTACGGCTTCATCAGTTTTTAGGGTAATAGATTTATCTCTGTGTTTGACTTGTTCAAGTTGTCGCTGCCATTCCTCTGGAGTGGCTGTCAGCGAATGAGAAATAATATCTATATCTTCACCACATTCAAGTTCAAGAGTTTGCCCAGGTTGCAAGTTTAACCAACGCTGAATCGTCAGGTCAACTTGGTAGACATACCCCCGAATAGTGTTCCAGGCATCTCTATCACGAACTGTGGTGAAGTCAGGCATAGTTCAAATATACTTCTTTTTAAAGAAGCAGCAATAACTCTATAATACCAAAGCTCCCTTGACAAAACCATCCTGTCTGTCAATTTATGACGAAGAGCGGGTTTTGCCTTTGAGGTTATCGGTAGATACCCACCTTAAACGGCTAAACCCGCCCCTACAATTAACGTATTAATTCTTTGGGTTGTTTCATACAGGTTGGATTATGCCAGATGTGAGATATATCCCATTTTTGAACTGTAGGGGCGCACCGACGTGCGCCCTGTGCCTGTACCACTTTATACCGCTACTTGCTGTCTAAGTCACCGCAATCAGCATCAAATATGACCTCAAACTCAGCTCCAGGCATCCACTTACCCAGAAATCGCTGGTGATTTTCTGCTTCCGTGCGGCTGTAGAAACGAGCAACGGTATAATGTTGAGCATTTGGTAACAGCCTAACCAGCATCCAGGGATAATGGGTTTGATTCCAAAAGCATTGATTCGGGATTAGGGATGACTCTGCTGTTCGACCGCCCCCCCGATGCAGTAGTATAGAATAAATTTGAGCTAAAAGTTGCTCTCGCGCTGGTGTTCCATCATTGGGTAGTAAACTCCACTCACAGACTGGTGCTGGTAACCACGTTAACCTGTAACACACAGAACTTTTGCTGATGTGCCAAGATAAGCGACGTGGGTATTTATAGCAGTTGAACCCATCTGCTCGTAGAGACACAACAACTCTATCGCCTTCTGCTTGGAGGCGAAGCCATTGAGAATGCTTCATTGCTATAATTTAAGTAATTATTGGTTGAGAAGGGCAATCGCTAAACTGATAAAATAGCGATTCGCCTTTTATTTGTGAAAGGTTTAAATCCTTACGAGCCAGTAATTTCCTGAGAATTTCCTAAGCGTTACCTCCTTACTCTATTCAGATGTTAGGGAGTAAATACTGAATTGTATGCCACTTAAGCGATTAGCCGAGTGTTAAAACTCCCAGTATGCTTGCTGTGTGAGAAACTAGCCGTAGAGAAGCAGGGAAACTGGAAGTAAAGGGACTTCCAAAATGTTTCCCCATCATTTTTGTTCTCTACAACCGGAACAAGTGTCCTGTAACTAGAATGGTAGACGATAAAAACTCAAATAGCAACCCCGAATGGGCAACTCTCAAACAGTTACGCCAACGTCTGAGTATGACTCAAGAAGAGTTAGCTCAGGAATTAGGAACAACTAGCAGAACAATCCGACGCCACGAGACGGGGGAAAGGCAAATTAGGTTTTCGCTTCCTCAAATCAAGCGACTGATTGAGCTAATGCAAAGAGCCGGAATGTCTGCTGATGATCTTCCTGATGACGTGAAGTGAACTACTCAGGCTTACTTCGGTTGTCCCCTTCTACCTCAGTTAAGACAGATGCAAAATACTTACCCGATGGGGTCATGCTAACCGTTACCGTCTTGATTGTTCCTTCAATTAATCGGTGTATTTTAGCTTTAACTACGCCAACGCGACCCGGAAACTTAATGCAACCATTGACCCTGAGCGAAGCCGAAGGGCTAGCGCTGAGGGTGAGGACTTTCGCGACTACGTTAACATGGGTGACAAAGCTGATTCAGTAAGTCTTAACTTACCTTAGCCTAGCTGGAATAAAATTTATTTACTACCTATTCTGCCAAAAGAAATGGAAAAACAACATTATGCTATCCACGATCAATAACTCAATGGGCAAAATTACAACCATCTTAACCCTTACCAACCGCATAGACCAAGGTTTAGCGGCACGAGGTTCTATTTCTACTGACCAAGTTCGCTCCGTCACACTAGATAATGTGTTAGTGGACACAGGTGCAACAACACTTTGCTTGCCCACAGAGATAATCACGCAATTGGGTTTAGATCTCCTCAAAGAAGTCGATGTCGAAACGGCTAACGGAATCGGCAAAGCCCGAATCTTTCAGGATGCTAAAATTTCCCTCCTTGGACGGGAAGGTACGTTTGAATGTTTAGAACTTCCAGGTGGCAGAAATCCTTTACTCGGAGTTATCCCACTGGAAGCTTTAGGGATTGAATTAGATCTAAAAAATCAACGCCTGAAGCTATTGCCTATCAGTCCAACTGAAACCTATTTAACGATTCTTTAAATAAACAGTAAAAATCCACGACTATTATCGTCGTGGATTTTGCAACTGAGGCTCTCTTCTAGTCCTGCCGAAGCAAGGCTTTGAGTTATCCCAAATCCCAAGGGTTAGGAGGACTTAAAAAACGTTATTCGCTGGCGCTACCCGTAATAGTTTTGGGATACAATCATCTTGGGTTAACGACAGGTGGATGAGGCGTAAATCTTAGCTTACAGCTAGTGCTGTCAGAAGTAATACATTGACGAATAGAATAGCGCACGCCCCTTGAAAAGCATAGCGACGCTGTTGCTCACTATTGGGATATTCAGCATAATATACAGGGGTTTCGATCGCGTAGTTGTTCAGTTGTCCATCTTGGTTGATTGTGGTGTACATCTGAATCTTTCTCCTCTGTGTTTGTTCTCTCTGTTGTTTATAACTTTAACGAAGGTATTTACAGAAAAGCAATAGATATGCTATCGGATCTTGTTCTGCTTTTTATAAGATGAGCTTATCAAAAGTTACCCGGTTTATATGCCTAGGCAATAATACCGACTTAACTCCATCACAGACAGTTTTCCCCTAGAACGTCTCCATTGCCATTCATCAAAAGACTGGACTTTGCGTCTGCTAAGATAGATCAGCCACAGTTAGATTCACCGTTCTACTGCAAAGATGGACAACACACTGAACAGGCTTCGCCGCCTGAAACGAATTATGGGTTACCGTGTCGAGGATACAATCAGACACTTATCCAACAACGTGAGTCCGTCAGAAATAGTTAATCAAAAGGAAATTAGAGTAGTTGGCTTAAAACGGAGTGGAAATCATGCCATTATCAACTGGATCAGAAAACAACACCACGGTGAAGTATGGCATTTGAATAAGATTCCCGTAAAAAGGAATCCATACCGTTTCTTGTATGAACATTATCCCAAAGAAACATTAAAACAGGAAGCCAAAGGTAATTTCACAAAAAAAGACTGTTTAATCTATAGCTATGAAGATCATGCGCTTGAGCAAATCACTGACAAGGAGTTTGACAAAAAAAGTGAACTGTACTTGGGCGAAAGTGCAATCAAATACGACGTGATTATCTTAAGAGATCCCTTCAATATGCTGGCAAGCCGATTTAAAAAGGGATATATGAAGGTAAAATGTCCTGATAGAACATTAGTTGAACTGTGGATATCATACGCTCAAGAATTATTGGAAGAAACACAGTTATTGAAAAATAATAAAATCGTGATTAATTATAACCAATGGTTTATCGATGTGGACTATCGCCAGCAATTAGCCAAGCAACTTAATATCAAGTTTTCTGATGCAGGTTTTAATGATGTAAAAGGTCAAGGTGGTGGGAGTTCTTTCGACGGAATTGCATTTCGGGGGAAAGCGGCTGAAATGGATATTCTTAACCGATGGAAAGTCTTTGCTGATCAACCACAATACCAAAAACTCATCGATAATACAGTGCTTCGAGACTATTCCGAACGAATCTTTGGTCATATTCCAGGAACAGAACGCTATTTCTAATAGATTTCCTTATTGGAGCATCTTACCGGACAGGTGTTCTAGAGTTACCTGCGCCGAAAATTCATGCCAACCATTATCCGCCAAGGGTTTAAGCGGCTTTTTATCTAGTCAGGGAGTAAAGATTAACTCAAACTTTACGAATACCTTGCCAAAGGTTAACCCTTTCACCCCGATAAAGGGAGTAAGATTAATGAAGATTTCTTAGGGGTGGATTATGAATAGATTTCCTGGCTACTCGCATCCATTACAACGGCACATTCGCAATCATACCCTTCATTGGGTTTCGCCAAAATCCGGTCAAACGCACAACAGCAAAAATCAACTCCCAGACTTAAACGTTTCCCCAGAAATCCCAAAATCGCTTGAGTAGGGGAGATAAGAGAAATAGGGTCGGCTGAATAAGTGCTGTGGTAAGGGGGAGCGGGGGAAGCTGGGGGAGCTGGGGGAGCAAGGGTACATTTTCCTGATACATTCCTAGAAACCGGGTTTCTCGTTAGGATGACAACGCCATATCAACCTTTGAGCCAAAGGAACCCGGTTTCTTGACCGATGTCCTAGATACAAAATTCCCTAAACCCGCCCCGACAAACCCGGTTTCACTCTTCAGCGCGTTGGCTCAAAAAATCTGTAACTATTCAACCCAATGTCTGGTTGATTCCCGAATATAAGGAAGAGTAATCTTCATCCGCTAACCCAGCGTCTTTCGCCTTTTCGACAACCTGGCACACACCCGCCAAACTACTCGCATCTAACCCTTCGGCTTTGGCTTCACTAAGGAATAAATTAATATCTTTAAGTAAATGTTTTAGGGGAAAGTTGGGATCAGCAAAATTACTGTCTTGCATCCGATTTAACTTCTTATCAAATGTCGGTGCATACAGCGCACTGTCTCGCAGCAGTTCCATAAACTTGTCTACATCCACCCCCTGACGCCGCACAAATCCCAAACTGAGGGCAAACCCGGCGGTTAAGGCGGCAATTAATTGATTTAACGCTAACTTTGTGGCGGCGGCGGTTCCCACGGGACCCATTAATAGGGGTTCTCCAAAATTTTTGAGTAACTCTTGCCATTTTTGAAACTGATCTTTAGACGCCCCTACCATAACTTGCAGCTTGCCATCTTTGACTTGAGGAATACTCCCTAATACAGGTGCTTCTAGATACTCACCCCCGACGGCTACGATTTGATTTTGAATATCTTGGCTTTGTCTGGGGGAAATGGTTCCCATTTGAATCACGGTGCGTCCTTTTAATGCTTCTTGGCAACTATCAGATAGGGCTACCTGTCGAATTGCATCAGCATCTGCCAACATTAAAATAACGCAATCGGCAGCCGCGATCGCATCCGCCGCCGAATCAGTCGTTTCGGCACCTGAATCCTTTAGAGGGTCTAGCTTAGACAATGTGCGATTGTACGCCACGACGGGTATTTTCGCATCTAGCAACCGTTGCGCCATGGGTTGTCCCATTAATCCTGTACCGAGAAATCCTACCTTAACCATGTATTTGTTTTGGGGTTGACTACATCAAAACACTCCCTTGCAATCTTGCACCCATTTTTTAATTCTGACACCTATCTGTTGAGGGATTTCTTTATTTCTGAACATAAGACAGGTCGAAGGGTAGGAGGGTAGGAGGCAGAAGGTAAAAATTATATCTGTAGGGGCGGGTTTAGCCATTTAATTGACGGGTATACCGATAACTTATCAACAAAACCCGCCCTCTTGTCGTTTAGATTTAAGACATAAAACATTTACCCTTTCCACCAACGCTCCTCTTGCACGAGTGTATGCATTTGCCAATTCGGATCAGGTTGAGGATAATCTAAGCGGTAATGTCCGCCACGACTTTCTGTCCGAAACAGAGCGCTTTTAAAAATTAAGTAAGCTATATCTAATAAGTTAGAGGTTTCTCCCCACGTTCGCACCAGGTAATCGGCATTTGGAACATTAAGTTGAACGGTCTGCTGTGGCGTTAAATTTCGTAACTGTTGGCTTAAAGGCAATGCAGCCAATTCGGACTGCCAGACTTCCACCTGCGCGATCGCACGTTCTAGCTTTTGTGCAGATCGACAAATCCCAGCACTTTGCCAGACTAAACGTTTTAACTGATCTTGCATCGCCAGCATTTTATCCGTTTTCGTGGCTTCATCGGATAAGGTTAAGGGAGAAATAGAACCCGATTCCTGATTCAAGACCGATTGATCGGGTGTTAATTCCCCCAACTGAGCGCCAAATACAATACATTCCAATAGCGAATTACTGGCTAGACGATTCGCACCATGAACACCCGTACTCGCGGTTTCACCCACGGCATATAAATTAGGAATAGAGGTACACGTCATTAAATCTGTAGCAATTCCCCCCATCCAATAATGGGCGGCGGGGGTGACAGGAATCATATCCCGAAATACATCAACTCCCCATTGCTGACAAACTTGGATAATATTCGGAAATCGGTGGCGAATCCGATCATCAGGAATGGGGCGCAAATCTAAATAGACATGACTCGTGGCTGGATCAGGTTTAGTTTTCTGTAAATGACTAAAAATCGCTCGACTCACCACATCTCTAGGCGCAAGTTCACCATCAGGATGATACTCAAAGGCAAAACGGTGTCCCTGATCATCCACCAGATGCGCCCCTTCTCCCCGCACCGCTTCGCTGATCAGAAAATGAGGCGCTCCCGGTTTAGTTAAAGCTGTGGGATGAAATTGGACAAATTCCAAATCTCTGAGAATCGCACCCGCCCGCCATGCGATCGCAACTCCATCTCCGGTACTGACATCGGGATTCGTCGTCTGGGCAAAAACTTGACCGCCGCCTCCTGTAGCCAGGACAACCGCCCCCGCCCGTATCCAACTGATGTGACCTTGATACATGAGTTGGACACCCTGACAATGACCTGTTTCAGGATTCAGCCAGACAGATAAAGCAAATGCCTGCTGAAGCACTGTAATATTAGATTGGCGCAAGACTAAGGCAGTAAGCGTACTAACTACAGCCCGCCCCGTGGTATCCGCCGCATGGAGAACCCGGGGGCGAGAATGAGCCGCCTCTAAGGTTAACGCTAACTGCTCCCCCCGTCGATCAAACGTCACCCCCATCTCCACTAACGAGCGAATGCGATCGGGTGCTTGTTGAGCCAGAAACTCCACAGCATCAGCATCACAAAGACCTGCCCCTGCCCGAAGTGTATCCTCAACATGCAACACTGGGGAATCTCCGGGGGCAATAGCTGCCGCAATACCGCCCTGCGCCCAGTCACTGGCACCGATGGATAGAGTATCTTTGGTTATCAGTGCAACATTTAACGTATCCGGTAGACAGAGGGCGGCATAAAGTCCAGCCGCGCCAGCACCTACAACGACGACATCAAACTGGGTTGGCTGATGGAGTGGCGATTGAGAATTGTCAGGAACAGAAATCATAGTGAGTCGAAATATAGTCAAATACTTTAGCAGACATGGGAATCTACATCTAAGGGTGATGTAGAGACGTTGCATGCAACGTCTCTACACGCTGTTTCATCCCTGGAGCCATCTGCCTTCTGCCTTAATAACACCCTTGTGTAAAAAACAACCCACCCCCAACAGGAGTGGGTTGAACTAGGAATTTCCGAAATTATTCGAGTTTAGTAGACGCCGGGATTAAAGCGGTCGTCACCTTCGTTGTAAACGTCCGCTGTCTCAGTCACCGTAAAATTATCCAGGTTATCTTGCAGGATCTGTTTTTGGCGATCAGTCAATCCGGGAATCTCCAGCACTTCCTCTACATCGTCGTAGGGAGCATTCTGGATGATCAATGATGCTAATGTCGGGAACATCCCCCGATACTTGCGAAACGCTCGGATATGAGTATTGTTCAAATCCAGCTTTTGACCATACTCTGTTTCCAGCTTGGCATCGGCTGGATTGCGTAGAGTCGTCTCAGCCAGTAACATCGGTGACCCATTCGCGATCGCGTTACTCAAAGACACGCCTGGAGTCCAGGACATTGGTGCTGCGATCGCGCTTTGGGAGAAACCCAACCATCCTAAGCAGCTCACTAACAGTCCCCATACCACTAACACATGAACCAATCGTTTCATTAACTCTCCTCCTTACTCAGACACATTGAAGACCAAGACAGAACTGCCCCTCTTCGATTACCTTAACTTTTGTTTTCTATCCTCTCATCTTATCTATCCCTACCTCAAGAGTTTAGGCGCTTATCCGCCCAGAATTATGAAAAATGCTAAATAGTTCTAAAAGTCTACCGGAAAACCGGGGTTTTGTGGGAAGATTAAAAATTGTCTCTGTTGACGAAAGAATCAGGAAATTAGCTATGGCTCTGCGATTAGGCGATACTGTCCCAAACTTCACGCAATCCTCTAGTGAAGGCGAGATCAACTTCTATGACTGGGCAGGGGATAGCTGGGTCGTGTTATTCTCCCACCCGGCTGACTATACACCCGTTTGCACCACCGAGTTAGGTGAGGTTGCCAAGCTCAAACCCGAATTTGACAAGCGCAATGCTAAAGTCATCGCTCTGAGTGTGGACGATGCGGATTCTCATCAGGGTTGGATTCAGGACATTAACGAAACCCAGAATACGACCGTCAACTACCCGGTTTTGGCAGATGCGGATAAAAAGGTGTCTGATCTGTATGACATGATTCATCCCAACGCCAATGCTAGTGTTACGGTACGCACTGTCTTTGTGATTGACCCCCAGAAAAAACTGCGCCTGACCATCACCTATCCTCCCAGCACCGGTCGCAACTTTGACGAAATTTTGCGGGTGATTGACTCCCTACAGCTTACGGATCACCATCAGGTTGCCACTCCCGTGAATTGGAAAGAAGGAGATGACTGTGTAATTGTCCCCTCTCTGAAAGACCCAGAGGTTTTAAAAGAAAAATTCCCCAAAGGTTACACCGAAGTCAAGCCTTACCTGCGGATGACCCCTCAACCCAACAAGTAGAGACGTAAGGTGGGGAACGTCTGGGAGATGGGCTGTGTAGAGACGTAGCATGCTACGTCTCTACGTTGGCGGGTTTAGTTACATCGGGGTAAGGTAAGAAACGATAACGGTGAAACCCGCCCCTACATAAAACTTTACATTCCCCCGTGTTTCCAACCGGGAGAGGATGTAAACCTAAAAATTAGAGCAGAATACTCCTAGAGCAAATGGATATTAAAGAAGGCTTTGTCGGCACAGTAGGGAATACCCCTCTAATTCGATTAAATAGCTTCAGCGAAGAAACAGGCTGTGAAATCCTGGGAAAAGCTGAGTTTCTTAATCCTGGCGGTTCTGTCAAAGACCGCGCCGCCCTCTATATTATTCAAGATGCTGAAGACAAAGGGTTACTCAAGCCTGGTGGTACAGTTGTCGAGGGAACGGCTGGTAATACGGGTATTGGTTTAGCGCATATTTGCAACGCGAAGGGATATAAGTGCCTAATTATCATTCCCGAAACTCAATCCCAAGAGAAAATGGATGCATTAAGGACGCTAGGTGCCGAAGTGCGTCCGGTTCCGGCTGTACCGTATAAAGACCCAAATAATTACGTTAAGCTATCGGGACGAACTGCCGAAGAGATGGAGAATGCAATTTGGGCAAATCAGTTTGATAATTTAGCCAATCGACAGGCACATTATGAAACCACGGGACCCGAAATTTGGCAACAAACCGATGGTAAAGTGGATGCTTGGGTGGCGGCGACAGGGACAGGGGGAACATTTGCTGGGGTGTCTATGTTTCTGAAAGAAAAGAATCCCCAGGTTAAATCGATTGTGGCTGACCCGATGGGGAGTGGGTTGTACAGTTACGTGAAGACGGGCGAAATTAACACAGAAGGGAATTCTATTACTGAAGGGATTGGTAACAGCCGAATTACTGCCAATATGCAAGGGGTTCCCATTGATGATGCCATTCAAATTGATGATAAAGAAGCCGTGCGGGTGATTTACCAACTGTTGGAAAAAGATGGTTTATTCATGGGCGGTTCTGTGGGAATTAATGTTGGTGCAGCCGTCGCCTTAGCCAAAGAAATGGGACCCGGACACACGATTGTGACGGTGCTTTGTGATAGTGGTTCGCGTTATCAATCGCGGCTTTATAATCGGGAGTGGTTGGCGCAAAAGGGTCTGTTACCGGGAAGTTAGCGGTACATCATCACATCTGTAGAGACGTTGCATGCAACGTCTCTACAATGCATATTTTTTTAAATTTGTCAACCTATAGACAGGAGTTGATCAGTAAGCAATCATTTTGTCCCTTGGGTGAAGCGTTGCACTGTCAATTGGATGGCTAAAGCCACCAAGCCAACAGCCACGAGACTAAAGACAGCCGTGGCGAGAGTACTGATACCAACGACTAAAGTACGAACCGCGATCGCAATATTAATCGCCGTCACATTCCCAGAGGGTAGAGGCTTATTTGCTAAGGATTGTGCAATAGCGGTTGTCAGCCAGTATCCCGCGATCGCCAGAGAACCCGATATCAAGGCTGAAGCCAAGCAGTTTAAGGGACTCGGCGGTGTTTGTTCGGTAGTCGTGGGTTGGTTATCGGGATTAGTTGTCATAAGTCGGATGTCCTTTTGTCATTGATCTTAGTGTGAATGTCACCGAATTAACACAGGTTCCTCGTTGCGCTGTCTTCGCCAGCCGAGGCTTTAGCCATTGCTTTCTGTGGCTAAGTCATCCGAAAGCTCAATCAAAAGTGCATCAACATCTTTGCTGTATCTAATTTTTTTCATAGCGGCTTCTCCAAGTACTTGTCTTGGCTTCATCGGTTTCAATTGTCTTTAGCAATTAATCACCCGCTTTAACTGGCTATAGAAAAAGCTGACTTAGCCGCTTTTGGTAACTGGATCGGCACAAAATAACTACTGGGATACAGATAATCTTCCCCTGATTCGTCAATCACTCGAATCATTTGATTTTGGGTCGCATTAGCATCAGGAATAACCTGATAAATTTTACGGACTTCTAGTGAAGCTGGGTAATCTTGATTGCTAATGCAAACAACAAATTGATTTTCTTTATTAGCAGACTGCATAACTACTCCGATAAGATGAATTTAATTTTTATTTCTTTTTTACCGATGCCGTGTGCTTCATACCAGTGTAATTCAGCTTCACAAATAGTTCCGTCATCTAACTGAATAGTTCCAGTACCTTTAAGTTTTCTCCATCGTCCAGAACCATAGGTTTTACGCAAGCGTTCGACTTCTCGAATAGAACTACCCACCGCTATAGTTTCTATATTAATGATGTTGCCGATAATCTCAAATCGCATTACTGTAAGAGCGTAACTGATCTTTTATATAATCTGGCGGCACTGTCCAAATGACTTGATTGCGTTTTCTTAATCCTATCCCACAACAGCGATCGCCTACATCGACAGCACCGGAAAACTTAGGTTTACTGGGTCGCATGGCAACAACGGCTTGTCTGTTGGAGCCTTTCCGCAATGCACCGAGTCCATCAGAGGTACTCGACTGCCAAAGTAAGTTAAATTCTGTTCGTAGTGTTAGACGACACCGGAAACGTTCTAGCAATTTAGTCCCAGACGCCTTTGGCAATAAGATAATTGGTGTAGTCGTAAAAAAAACTCTGGCGATGAGATATATTATCCGCCCCGTAGAGGTAACTGATGAACCTTTTTTGTGGGACATGCTATATCTGGCACTCTATGTTCCACCCGACGCTACACCTTTACCGCGAGAGGTGATTTATCAGCCCGAATTAGCCAAGTATGTTCAAGATTGGGGACAACAGGATGATATCGGGTTTATGGCTATGCTTAAGGACAGTCAACTGCCTGTTGGTGCGGCGTGGTTACGACTATTTAAGAGTAGCAATAAAGGATTTGGATATGTCAACGATGAAACACCAGAACTAACCATCGCTGTTTTGCCGGACTATCGCGGTCAAGGTATTGGCTCTCAACTCCTTACTCAGTTAGTTGAAACAGCGCAACCGTGCTACTCTGCCGTTTCTTTAAGTGTATCCCCCGATAATCCCGCCTTGCGATTGTATCGCCGCTTTGGGTTTGAAGTTATGGGTCAAGGGGGAAATTCGTTGACCCTGACTAAAAATTTTATTTCCCCTAAAAATTCTATAAATTAAAATTAGACTATTTTAGTGAAATTAAGAATGGTTTTCTGCCCATTCTGTTCTTAAAATTCCATACCAATACTCGCTTGCCCATTCACCTTTAAACCAAACATTTTCAATGAACTGAGCCTCACAGCGCATACCGATTCACTTCATTAATTTAGCGGCGGCGATATTGTCTCTATGGCAAATAGCAATAATTCGAGGACGTGCAACTAACGTTATTCTGTAAAATATTCAGTATATAAAGTTACATTTTTGACATCTTGGAGTCAGGGCAAGACACCTAAAAAACAGTATGTAAGCGTTATTTCCACCGCGCTGTACTCCCTTGGCTGCGCTAGGCTGATTAAAGTTATTTCGATTCCCCGGTTCTGATAACTGGACGACAAGGATCGATAATTGAGATGGATAAACACCAGTGCGATCGCTTTCCCATCGAGGACATCTCTCAAACGTCAGTAACGAGGTTACCGTGCAGCTAAAACAAGTGATTATCGCCCACAAAGCCAGAGACTCCCAAGGTCAAGCTTGGGCGGAAAAATGCGCTCGGCAATTGGAAAAACGCGGTTGTCATGTCCTGATTGGACCGAGTAGTGCCAAGGATAATCCCTATCCTGTGTTTTTGGCATCCGTGATGCACAACATTGATCTGGCAGTGGTGCTGGGAGGAGATGGCGCTGCATTAGCCGCCGCACGACACCTCGCCCCCGCCGGTATCCCGATTTTGGCGATTAATATTGGCGGACATCTAGGATTTCTGACAGAACCCTTTGAGGCGTTCAAGGATACCGAACGGATATGGGATCGGATTATCGAAGATCGCTATGCTGTGCAGCGACGCATGATGATCGAAGCCTTTTTGTTTGAAGGGGATTCCCGCCAGGATAGCTTTGCCACACGTACTAATCTCGAACCGATCAGCGATCGCTATTTGGCGCTGAATGAAATGTGCATCAAACCCGCCTCAGCCGATCGGATGATTACCTCGATTCTGGAAATGGAAATTGACGGAGAAGTGGTTGATCAGTATCAAGGGGATGGATTGATTGTCTCCACACCAACGGGTTCCACCTGTTATACCTTATCTGCTAATGGTCCAATTCTCCATGATGGCATGGAAGCGATCGCGGTGACACCGATTTGTCCCTTAAGTCTATCCAGTCGTCCCTTAGTCTTACCTGCAGGTTCCATCGTCAGCATTTGGCCCCTCGGCGATTATGAACTCAACACCAAGCTGTGGATGGATGGGGTAATGGCAACCCCGATTTGGCCCGGACAACGGGTGGATGTGCGTAAGGCAGATTGCTATGCTAAGTTTATTGTTCTCCGCGAAAATAGTTCTTACTATAAAACTTTACGGGAAAAACTCCAGTGGGCGGGGGCGAGATTTCATTACAGTAATAATCACCGACATTGATTGATGGAGGTTTGCTGAATAAGGATTGTGGTAAGAGGAGGGAACAGGGAATAGGGAATAGGGAACGGGTTTCATGACTTTAACCCCTAAATTATACTGTTTCAGTTGGATGTAGGGGCGGGTTTTACTACTATCGTTTCTGACCTAACCCAGATGTGACTAAACCCGCCCCGATTGAATTTTGAGACTAATACCAAATCCGCCTTTATTACCCCCTCTTGAGGAGGCGATTGAAATCGCTGCTACACAAATGTATGCGAAGCCTTCCCGAAGGGTAGTCCGCCTGCGCGGACTAGGTTATAACAAAGGTAGCTAACCCAAATTTTGTATAACGTTTGGGCAAGAATGCGCGAGTCCCTACACTTATGATTATTAAACCGCCCGACTAGAAATTTTAGAATAAATCCGATTAAATTTTTCATTTGGAACCAGACCGAGGGGATCGGTTGCCAATTCGGGTTTGAGTCGTTTAACTTGATACATATCAATTTCGCCTTTATTTTTAGCCGCAATTTTACCCCGATAGTCACACTCGAAAAAATCCTTAACTTGATCAAACGTCGCTTGGGAAATATTAATCGTTCCCGGAATCGCAGATGATTCCATCCGGGATGCTATATTCACCGTATCCCCCCATACATCATAAGTAAACTTCTTTCGTCCAATCACACCCGCAAGTAAGGAACCTGAGTGAATACCAATCCGAATCTGCCAATAGGGTTCATGTTTCTGCCTCTTTTCAATTTGTCGCCAGTGAATAAAAGTCTGGATTTGTAAAGCTGCTAGAACCGTGTCAATCGCATGAGTTGATTTGGTTACGGGAATACCAGAGACTGCCATATAACTATCACCAATTGTTTTTAATTTTTCCAGGTTATACACTTCACTGACTAAATCAAAAAATGAAAAACAATAATCTAATTCCTGAACTAGCGCTTCCGGTGAGAGTTGTTCAGCAATTTGAGTGAAGTCTTTAAAATCAGTAAATAAAACCGTGGCACAGTCATAATGAACAGGTTTTACTTTTCCCGTTTCCTTTAACTCATGGGCAATCGGTTCAGGGAGAATATTTAACAAGAGTTGATCAGATTTACGTCGTTCTCGTTCCAGACTTGAGTAAAGCAGATTCATTTCTGCCAATAGCGCGTTCATTTCCTGGAAACATCTGGCATTGCGAATTGCACTGGCTAATTGCACCGCTAGTAAATAACCAATGCGTAAATCTTCTTGGGAATAGCCAGAAGGGTGGCTGGTGGCAAAATTTAGCGAACCGATAACTTGATCATCTCTAGCTAGGGGCAGAATAATTTTTGAGGGGTAGGCAGATAAAAAGGTATCGCTGGAATCCTGGGGATTAAGTTGAGATTGTCCAGTTTTGAGAGCGCGACTAATCGGATTATTCCCGGCGATGGGGCAAGTCTGGCAGGAACTTGGCGAACCAAACAAGGTGACTAAGCGAAACGAGCCATCGTTGTTTTTGAGACAAATGCTGCAATGCTGAAAATCTAATAACCATTTGGCTTGTTTACTGACAATTTGTAAAATTTCTTCTAAATTTAAGGAACGGTTAATCGCATTGGAAATTTCATTAACGGCGGCAATCCGGGAGGAAAGCGCCTGAATTTGAGTCAGTAATTGTCGGGTGGTTTGCAGAAGTTCTTCCCGATCCTGAGCTTCGATTTGATGATTACTACTGGTAAATAAAGAAAAACTCATCTGACTCATCCCTCATCTGATCATGGGGGAAGCCTCTACTTGTCTACATGTCTTACTTCTCCATTATTATTCATAATCGAGAATTGGGGGAGTTGAAGGATCATTTGTCGAGAATTCTTGATCAAGCGTCCCCTACCCTAAGCCGAGTCTGGGTGGAAGTCAGATGTTTATAGGGTATCAATTTCCAGAGCGATCGCGTCGGTATATTGATTAATAGCGGTAAATACGTTAGCCGTGGCAATCAGTTCAAAGATTTCTGATTGATCCAATCCCAACTCATGCAGATGTTTATAGTCAGTATCACTGAGTTGCTGGGGTTTCGTCGCGGCTAGCAAGCCAAAGCGAATCACGGCTTTTTCACGTTCCGGTAAGGGACAGTTATCGAAGTCACTGACTAGCATTTGCAGTACCTGTTCGCTAATTCCCAATGCGGATAAGCTGTGCAGATGAACCTTTAGCGCATAATCGCTACCATTCGCCTGGGAGATCGCCACACCAATCATTTCCTTAATCGTGCGAGGAATCGTTCCTTTTAAAATAGTGCCGCGAAATTGATGCCAGGTGGCGGCTAAAAATTCGGGGCGAATCGCCATGGATTTAAATAAATTGGGAACCATCCCAAATCCCAATTCGGTGCTAATTTCATCGTAAATATCTTGGACGAGGGGCTGGGTGATCTGATGGGTGTCTTGCAGGGGAAACTGTGCCATAATTGCCTCGAAAATGATTGCGTTTTGGTAATACGATGTATTACGATAGATTGAGTTCTCCTTGCACCGACTTTTAAGGTGGCGAGAGAGGAGATACGCCGGGATAAAATCCAAGCAGCAGAGTTCATGGCGATAACCAATTAACCCTGAACGATGAACAATAACGTCTAGTAGAATGCCCCCAAAGTGGTCGTCAAATTCCAGCGGTTCTCTCGTGCATTGCCGGAATTGACTAAAGTAAGAATAATAAAACCCTAACCATACATATCAGTTCTGGGGTTAATTGTCTACCCAAAAGCTAGCATTGCATAATGATGATTTCACAAACCGAGTATCGCCAACGCCGCGAACAGTTGATGAGTCAGATGGGTCAGGGGACGGCTATCTTCCGCAGCGCCCCGGTTGCGGTGATGCATAATGATGTGGAATATAATTTTCGTCAGGATAGTGATTTCTTTTATCTGACGGGGTTTAATGAAGCTGAAGCCGTGGCGGTGTTAGCGCCGCACCATGCTGAACATCGCTTTGTGCTATTTGTCCAACCCAAAGATCCAGAGAAGGAAGTTTGGACAGGGTATCGGACGGGGGTTGATGGGGCGAAGGAACGCTATGGTGCGGATGAAGCGTATCCGATTACGGAACTGGATGAGAAGTTACCTCAGTATTTAGAGAAGGCAGATCGGATTTATTATCAGTTAGGGCGCGATCGCGATTTTAATCAAACCGTTCTCACCCATTGGCAAAGGTTGATGCGGACGTATCCGAAGCGGGGAACGGGTCCGATGGCGATTGAGTCCACAAATCCGCTTCTCCAGAAAATGCGCTTGGTGAAGAGTTCAACGGAATTGGAGATGATGCGTCAAGCCGTGGCGATTTCCGTAGACGCCCATAATCATGCCCGAAAATTTGCCCAACCGGGATGTTATGAGTACCAAATTCAGGCGGAAATCGAACATATTTTTCGCCAACGGGGGGCGTTGGGTCCAGCCTATCCGTCAATTGTGGCGTCGGGGGTGAATAGTTGTATTTTGCATTATGTGGAAAATACCCGCCAGATGGAAACTGGGGATTTGTTGTTGATTGATGCGGGCTGTGCTTATGAGTATTACAATGCCGATATTACCCGCACGTTTCCGATTGGGGGTAAATTTAGCGGAGATCAACGGATCATCTATGAGTTGGTATTGAAGGCGCAGCAAGACGCGATCGCACAAGTGCAACCGGGAAAGCCGTATAATCTATTTCACGATACAGCCGTGCGGGTATTGGTGGAAGGATTAATGGATTTGGGATTACTGGCGGGAGATATCGAGGAAATTATCAAGGAGGAGAAATATAAACCCTTCTATATGCATCGGACTGGACATTGGTTAGGGTTAGATGTGCATGATTCTGGGGTATATAAGAATGGGGAAGAATCCTGGCAAACCTTTGAACCGGGTCAAGTGGTGACAGTGGAACCGGGATTGTATATTGGCTTAGATATTAAACCGGTGGAAGGTCAACCTGAGATTCCCAATCGCTGGCGCGGGATTGGTGTCAGAATTGAGGATGATGTTTTGGTTACCGAATCAGGGAATGAGGTGTTAACGGCTGGGGTTCCCAAGTTGGTGGATGAGATGGAAAGCTAGAAGGATAATAATTTGACCCAAATCCGGGGTGTAGGGGCGGGTTTAGGGGCTTCGATCGCGGTGTTACCAATAACGTTTGTTGCAAAACCCACCCTTTTCTAAAATCAAAGCAATCAATTCCAAAGTAGCCCTGAACTAAAGTACTCTAAGAGAAGCCGCTCCGCGTCTACGGGCTAAAAGCTTAAACCCGTTAAAACGGGTTCAAAGACTTAGCTAGTAAGCTAAAGCTTACTTGAGCTTTAAGTTCCGGAAATTTATTTCCTGGCTTTCAAGTTGGCAACATGCTATTTTAGGTAGGATTTGGTCGTTTCAATCCCCTTGCGGGGATTTAGTCGGTGGAAGCGTCGGGATTCAGTGAAGCTGATAGGGTCGATATTTTTGGTTTCAGTCCCCTTGCGGGGATTTAGTTGATAGAGCGATCGCAGTGTCTTGGCGAGGTTTATTTTGATCCCCATTGCGGTTACTCGCTCACCTTTTCTGGGCGCACGTCGGTGCGCCCCTACAATTTTAATCCATCAAATTGGGTGTGTCACACTGCCATCGTGGGTTGGGAGGGTACTTCATCAGGAAGATAACCCTTTGATCCGGTGTTCGCTGCAACCCACAGATAAACGAGCTTGCAAAATCTTATTAGATCCCCTTGCGGGGAAGAGGTGAAAATTGAAACAATTGTTCAATCACCATACTAGAGGCGTGTTTCCATCCCCTTGCGGGGTAAGTTAATTAAGCGGTTAAAGCTTTCAGAAACTGAACTCCTCTAGCACATAGAAATATAACAATAGGTTGCCTAAAAGTCAAGTTAGTATTAACTCCAAAACAGCATTAGGAACTTGGGGAGAGTTGTAGGATGCTAGCAACTCCCCCCGTTCTGTAGGATGATTACCCTACGACTATCCAATCCTGTCTAGTCTGTGTTGCTAGACTCTGATTTAACTTCCTCTACGCTGGGTAGGTAGTTGTTCAATTCCAGGTTCTGCCAAAGCTGGACAGAATGATTCGCAAATCCAGACAGTGATGAGGCGAGTGATAACATTATACCAAGTTTCTTAAGTTGCTCCCAATGAGAGATCGATTTTTGGCAGGACTGAGTATTTTTGCTGTTTGCCATTTCCGGCATTTCTCCTAAAGACATCGTGCTGTGTGCTGCTTGAAAAATTGCTTCAGTTGCTCTAGATGAGGCTTGAATAGTTGATTCAGGTACGTATGAACGTTTACACCTGTTCATGAATTTATCCTCCAAAAAAGGTATTGAAATTTACAACCTTACCCGTTTAGGGATAAGGCTTGCTTCCATCTTATAGCACTTTTCAGTAAGGTACACAGACAGATCCCCGACTTCTTGAAGAAGTCGGGGATTTTGCTTAAGGCTATACCTCATTAACCTGAAATCTGCTGTAATTTCAGGACAAAGTGAATGACCAGGCATAAAATAAGTTCATAGGTTACACTTAACCTTTTTGAGACTTCCATCCTCCTTAAGATCCACAATCTCAACCTTGACATTTTGCCCTTCAGAGAGCAATTTCGCCTTTTTTGGCTCTTTTTCCGTTAATTTAATCGTTTCCAGAATCGTATATGTTACTTTATTTCCCTTAATCGCTGTAACCGTGGCGTCCAATATTTGACCCACTTTAAAATCATGAGTGCTAACCACCTCAGCAATTTCGGCTTGACGCGCTGACTCGACAACGGGTTCAGCATTTTTGTAATAACGCATTAGCCGATAAGACCAGCCTAAAATATGTAACATGACTGGGGGATTATCTTGATAGGCTTTTAAGTATTGATTACAAGCATTGTCAATACTTTGGTAATAGTCAGACGTTCGCTTACTATGTCCAATTTGTCTGCCATTTCTGACCAATGTTTTGAGATAATCAAACAACTTAGTTCCGTCTTGGTTGGCGTAATTGCGAAGATAGGCGATCGCTTTTCCTAGTTCATTGGCGTCTGTATCCGCTTGAACCAGAGTTTTCGCGATCGCGCGGGCAATTTCCCACTCATTTTCGGTTAATTCTTCAGTTACTACCATACAGAAGGGATTGATAAAGTTAAGTTAAAAGGCTAAACTGCACTGAGGTAATAATCTGGAAAGAACCTCTCCCCCAGCCCCTCTCCTGCGAGGAGAGGGGAGTTGTTTTGGGGGTTGGGGGGTTAGGTTTTCTAATACATTCCCTCCGGCGGTTCTCTCTCAGTAGGATATCCCAATACCTTGACTAACTCCTGCAATGGCTGGGATTGCACCAATTCTCGATGCGCCGTCTGAATCGCCTGTTGGATCAACTGTTGCAAGGGTTTTCCAGTAAGGGGTTGGGATTGAGTTTGATAGGATAAATAGCGATCGCGTAAATTATCCACAGGTTCTACACTTGTTACCTCAACTGTCATTGTCCCCATCCCAATCGGTTTACCGCCACCCACTTTAAGCGCGATCGCATTCAGTTTATCTTGTCCGAGTACAATCAGTAGGGTTCCCAGTTCCCCTTTGGTTAAGTTTCGATAGGGTAATGATGTGCTAAATACAACGGTTTTCGCCGCTTGTTGTACTGATATTCCCTGCTGTTGTCCTTTATCCACAGCCCGAATGGTGTGATAATAAAACTTACGTCCAGCAACTTTTCCCTGGTTAAAATAACCTGGGTATTCATCAGGATGAGGACGATAGAGAGATGGCATAAATCCGGGACGAAATTCAGTTGATTCACAATCAGCATCACTAAACTGAATTAACCCTTGCCAATTTAGCGCCCCAAATACGCGACAAGCGGGACAGAGTTTGGTTTTGTTGCGACATTCCTGATAGCCTGGGGGGATTTGATTGGATTTTGCCTTCGTTTTACACAAACAGCTACGGGTAATCGCTTCATAGGTGGAACGTACCACACCCTTGAGGGAACTACCGGAAATCATTAACTGTCCTTCGCTTCCCTGAATCATGGTTTTAATCAAGGGAATCGACTTTTGTCCCACATCCGTTCCCAGGGCGACAACTCCCGTAGAAACGTGTAATCCGGTTTGAACGGTTAATCTTAGGTGTAACGTTCCATGGACGCGATCGCGATAATATTGATCTTGCCCTTTGGGATGTTGTAATTGCGGCTTTTCTTTGGGTAAAGGGATCAGGTGATAGGGTTTTGGGGCAATACTTTGGGATAGCTGAGGACGGGGACGGGGTTTATTATAACTCATCGGCTTGCTGAATAAGTATTATGGTGAGGGAATGACTGATTTAATCAGCCCGGAACTAAAGCCCTGAACTAAAGCCCTGAACTAAAGTTCGGGCTAAAAGCTAAAACCCGTTAAAACGGGTTCAAAGATTTCCCCTTCTACCCTTTGATTCTATTATTGGCATATCCACAGTTAAGGCAACAAAATGCACCGTTGCGGTAGGTTGAGCGATAAAATAACGTTGGGCTAGTTTGGGCTGATTTTTCTGGGAGGGCTGATTATTTCTGACATCTAGACTCTTAGGATAAATTCGCGATCGCGGGAATCGGGTTTCATTTGTAGAATACCCATAAGCTGGACGTTGTTCGGTTTTCCAATAGGATTCTTTCTCAGACTCTCTCAGATCATCTCTGTCTTTTATAATCGATTTAAAGCCGGGAACGTCACCCGTATTCGATAACAAAAGTACGCTATAACGGTCATATTGGCGTTTCCAGCGCAACTCGCGATCGCAATTAAACATCTGTCCTTCAGGAGAGGGAAAATCATCCGGTAATTTTTCCACAATTCCACTCACTTGATGACTCCAACGCAGAAAATAATAACTCGGCGCTGTAGCTAGCTGTTGCACTAATTCGCTTAACTCCGTTTCCGTGAGTAACTGTTCATAAACACCAACAAAAGGACTCATGCTGCACCTGCTTCCACTCTCTCACACCAAGCCCGAACCGCCCGGATAAATAAATCCTCAACTTGTTCCTTTCCTTGCCATTTTAACTCTACCCCAAACCCCAGCGCCATTGATTCCGCCCGCACAGGAGTATCTTGTTGATCATTAGCCGGAAAACCATACCGTTCTCGTTCCGCCTCCGCCAAAAACACCCCAGCCCCCAAAAGTTGATTATCTTGCCATTCACCGCCACCTCCCAGACTACGAATCCGTTGATCTTCAACAACACAACCCGGATATTGAACAACCGCCTGGTTTAATTTTACCTCCACAATTCCCAAGCCGCGAGACTTAGCAAACCCCAAACCAAACCAGCCCTCATCCAAATCCCGCAACACCAAACCAATTAATCCCAATTGGGCTAATGAGAAGTTTTTCAGATGGAGTTTAGTGCGAAATTCACCAGCCGTACAAACTTGATAATTAAATGGTCCCACCGCCACCGAACCAAACACGCGGTCAATCGCCACACCATTCCGTTCTTCCAGTTTCACAGGTTGAGACTCAACTGGATAAGCATCCTCAATTCTAATCCGACTCGCAATTAACGTATTACCAAACATCTGATCCGTAAACGAGGATAATTTATAGATATCAGAGGCTGACTCATCTTTCAGATAGTGATATGTATCATTTAACGGATCATTTGCCCAGAGGCTATTCAGATTATCGGAATTCCGATTATCGCGTCCCACCGTTCTAACAATTCGTTCCGCATGGGCGCGAATTGCCCCTTTTAAAGAACTTCCTGGTAAATAAACCGAACGCCCTCCCTGATGATAAGTTTCCACAAATTCCATATCCGGCTTCGTGGGATCAGCACCTTCCCGCCCTGACTTAATCAGAATCGGGCCACAGGGGATTAAACTAAAATCAATCGTACATTGATTAACCAATCGTTTGTGCATAATCTAACGTTATCTGAAATAACCTATCCTTTAAGCCGCAACTAAAGTATCGAGTTGGGCTTCACAGTGTTGAAAAATAGAGTGAACGACTGCAAATAGTTGATCGAGATTTTCAATAATGTATGGAGTCGTATGTTTGGTAAAAACATTACCTTCTAGTTTACCAATCTGCCAGACTTGCCCATTAGACACAATCCCAAAGACAGTAATCTGAGGATGTTGATTCAGACGTTGAGCCGCCACCATTTCGGCTGCACACTGACCCCACCCTTCCTTAAACTTATCTTGTTTTGCCTCAACTAGCAAAAAATAGGGTTGGTCAAAAACCACCTTTCCTAGGGGAGAGCGTTTGGCTAAAATATACTCCGGAAATCCCGAAAGGTTTTCATCGTAATTAAGCGATTCATGACTCCATAAAATAAACTTGCTCGAATAACATTTCCAGACTTGTTTCAGCACCGGATAAATAAGATTCTCACAAATAGCAAACTCTGAATTATTCACCACCCCTTCCCGCATCACCATCTGGAGATCTTCGCGAAAATAGTCCGGAATATCAAAAGGAGATTCAACAATAAAATTCGCCTCAGTATAACTAATCTGAAACTCCTGGATAACATCCGCAATACTTTTGTACTGACTAAATGACATAATCACCTCACATCATTGCGTTCGTAGTTGCGCTTTAGCGCCCTAAACGTCACATCACCCACCCCAATTGTAATTCCTACGTAGGGTGCCGTTCGTAGTTGCGCTTTAGCGCCCTAAACGTCACATCACCCACCCCAATTGTAATTCCTACGTAGGGTGCGTTAGCGGAGCGTAACGCACCGTTGAACAAGGGCGGGTTTTGTTGTTCAATTATCGGTAACCAGCCAGATGGAATCCCTAAACCCGCCCCTACAATGAATTGATACATCATCACCTCGTATTCACCTCAGCATTCTGATTCTCCCGATTCTCCAAATAACCAATCAAAGATTGTACCCACTGGTCTTTATACCCTTTACCATCCTCATAAGCTGAACCCTCATTATTAACCATTTTCTTAAGATAATTCAGCAACTTATCCGCATCAACCTCATCCCGATTACTTTCATCCCTAGCATCAAACCAATCCATCCGCTCAACCTCCAATTTAACCACACCCAAACCCCGTGAACGCCCTCCCCCTAGTGGAATTTGTTCCGTCTCAAATTGATGTAAACCAATCATTAATAATCCCAACTCCCAATCCTCAGCATTTTCCACCACCGCCTTAAACGCAAAAGGAGTTCCGGCTGGAACCACTTGAAAATCATACAATTTCCCATCAGCCGCCGTTTCCGTATCCCTATCAATCGCCACCCCATCCCGTTCTTGATATTGACCAAACCAATACTCTGACAGTACCATCAAATCTCGAACTTGGAATTTACTTGCTAGCCAAGGCGAACCAAATAGAAGAGAAATTAAATCAGTCTGGTTTAAAATAGCCTCAGTCAGCGCCGTATCCGTGGTATATTGATCTTTCAATTGCCTCATTTCCTGAGCCGTAATCGCCCACTCCTCCTCCACCGCCGGATTAGCCACCAAAGTCCGCTCCCCGCCCAGGATACCACGGAGGAAGCTTTCCAAGCGCGATCGCAACGCCCCCTTAAAACTAGCACCCGGTATCAACGGTTTACCCAACGCATCTTTAATCACGGGTAAATCCGAACCAATTGGTTCTGTGGAACGCCCTGCACTAATTCGTAGTGCAGTTATCGTCATCAACTTCCCGCTAATTTCCAAACGATTCTTAAAACAATCAAACACAACATTATCTCCCAGTTTGTAGTTGCGCTTTAGCGCCATAAACCTCCGCCTCCCCACCACCAACCCTGACTCTAACTTTTCACAGGAAATCTATAAACCAGCATCGGGGCGGGTTTAGTCACATCCGGATGCAACCGAAAAGATAATAGTGAAACCCGCCCCTACACAATCGTTGCGCCACATACCGTAAAAACTCAAACCCTGACTAACTCAGACTCAACCAACTAAACACATCTTGAACCGATAACCGTACCTCCTTCAAAAAACTAAGAACAGACAAACTCTCTTAATTTTGCTTAATTTCCGGCTTAAACTTAATAAGCTTGGTGGGCAATGACCACCCTACTTAATCTACGAAATCCATACGCATGAAAGGAGAATAAGAACGTCGTTGCGTCACAGGATTAACTGTAATTTTACTAGCATAATTTGCACCTTCTTGATCCTCACGGATTGCCCTCCACACCAACAGACGCCAACCTTCCACAGAGACCAAATAACGGTCGGTGGTTCTCCCAGGTTTGAGCCAGCGTAATCCATTCCCAACATTAATATGTTCTTTTTGATCAAAAGTCTCCTTAGAAGCCGCTACTCGCAACAGAAAGCGAAATAGATCACAGTTATCAAGTTGTCTAATATTCTCAAAATAATCTTTAATCGCTTTTTGAGAAAGAAAGGGAACCAAAACAGAAGGTCTACGTATCTCATCAAGGAATAAGATACCGATAGCAGACAGACTAACTTGTCCATCAATAAATTCAAAGAGCGACTTCAACCTTTCTCTTTCATCATAAGAGATATTCTTTTCCCATTCGGCTTGAGTAATAGCTGTTTTGTCTTCAATTTTTTCAAATAAACCTTTATGAGCTTCAAATGACGAACGGATGAATTCTACCGGAAGTGGCGGTAATTCTAGAAATTTAGTGGACTGCTCAAAAATGTAATCACACTTAACTCCTTTTAACATCCCGACTAAAACAGTGTAAGGAACCAGTGCCTTATATCCTCCAGTTGGATTCAGGATAATATTACTTGCCCCATAGTCATCAATTTCCTTGATAATATGTCCGACAAATTCAACAACCCCCGTTGTCCGGAATAGTTCAGCATCTAAAACTTGCAAGCCTTGAACTTGTTTTATTTGTACCTCTAAATTATTCCAGTAATGATGCAAATATTTTTTAACTGCAATAGCACAACAATACCCATCCTCTGTACTTGAAGCCAGCAGAATTATTCTATCCCTATCCGTGATACCAATCCGAACCAGAGAATGAATTTCAGCAGATAATTCATTTTTTAAGCTTTCTCCCTCTGGACGGATATCACGGAAAGTCGAAAATATGCTTTCAGCAGCATCTTCTATACTAGATTGCTGTTTAACCCAATTTGTCAAATCTCGTGGTTTAACTCCTGAAACTTTTCTTGCAGCGCTAATCCCCACAGAACATATAACTGTTTTAACCATTTGTCTCAAATCATCCAATTCAATCGATGCACAACTAGAGTAGTTTGTCTTGTCTTTGAGTTACTTCCAGACTATTTCCTATATAAGCATAACTGTATACCTCCTGATTATTGGTTCAGTAAAACATACTTGAAGCTGAGTGGCATCCAATTATCAATCTAAACCCTCTTTTAAATACTTGAGATGACGAGAACCATACCCCAAATAACGACGAATTAATTCTAACCAAATTTTCTTTACCTCACCTTGAGAGGCTTCAGCAATACTCTGAGCAATTTTTTTAATATTGCCATCGATATCTTGAATAATTTTCTCAGCTAGCGAACCTTTCCCTCTCCCCCATTTTTTATCTCGACCGACTTGATAGCGAATAAAATTCTTGATCACTTCCGCACTATCCGTTGTATCAGCAACACGGACTAAATTACGAAATTGAGACTCTTCTAAATTGCCATACTTAGTTGTATCTAACGCCGCTTGAATCCAGAGGACTAAATCATCCTCAGCTTGGCGAATTCCTTTTTGTACCTGAAGTTCAACTTGTTGTTCTTGTAGATTCATACAGCCTCCTCCCAAACTATAGTATGAAAATCATTACACACTTGCACTTGACCAAACCCTTCGCAGGTGCGATCGCCTACTCCGTTCAACTCTAACCTTTCTAACGCCGCCATCCAATCTTTCTCCTTCTCTTTGATTGTACTAAATAAATAAACGCTACCTTTATTCGTAATTAACTCCACATCCTTCATCAATCCCCAAGCCGAATTCCAGCCCGAACTATAGTCATAACTGCTATAAGCAACATGCAAATCGACTGGACAGTCTCTTAACTGAACAAACTCTTTTAGCATATCTTCGGAAATCACCATAGTGCGTTGCCAGTTTTCGGTTAAAATTGCATCAGATTGCAAATCTAATGTAAAGTAAGTCCGATTCTCTAGTGGACGATTGCCAAAGAGATTTCCCCACTCAAGCCAACGATTCTGGATAGCATGATTAAACCGATAAATACGGGACTCCACGGTTTGCTTAACTGAACTCACCGTTCCCTGAATCTCCACTTTACCTAAGCCTCGCGACATGGCACCACCTAGGCGGAAATTTCTGGAGTTGAGATTGATAAATTGAGTCAGTTGATCAGCCAGGTTATCATCTTCAACTAGAATCGAACTGCGGTAAACAACGGGTTGCTGATTCTGAGTTTCATTCAGAACCTCAATGCTATATAAAACTTGTTCTTCTGCTGTTGCCCGACGCCGATTAATGCCCACACGAGTTAGCAGGCGCTTAGAGACGGAATGAGTTTGATAGTGTTGCTCATTCTTTTGGCTGTAAAACCCACTATAGGGTTCAACTCGTCCACCATCTTTGGGACATATTGGATCATAAGGATACCCATAGCTTTCCGCACAGAAACGATCAATTAGAGTATCAAAAACGCCGTATCCTTTCGGCTTAAATCCAGGATCGGTTTTAGAACTTAAGGCAGTGGCAGGTAACACCTTAACTTCTTCATCGCTATTTGTAGGGGCGGGATAGGCATTATGGAAAATTGTCGCATTTTCCCGCAAAAATACGTCCTTAAAATCATTATCAGTTTTCGTTAAATCAGGATTATCTAGATGAGACAGTTGAATCATCTGGGAAGCAATCGCCCCCCGAATTACCGAACCGGGAATATAGTCTCCCGCTTCACTCACTGAACCCCCTGGTTTTTTCCGCCCAATGGCTAGAGGTGACAAGGCGGTAATGGTTAGTTGAATCTGTTTCATTGTCCACCTCCTGGTAACAGGGTTTGCCAATCCTTTTCCTCTACTGACACCCCCTTAATTTCCCACGTCAGCCATCCCAATCCTGTGGATTTAGAACCCCCCAAGGCGTTGATATGGTGTAATCCGGCTAAAATTAAGGCTTTGGTATAAGAAGGATAATTAGGCTGCAGGTGAATGTCGCCAGTAAACTTAAGCTGAACATTAGCGGGTGAGGTTTCTAGGAAGTAGAGTTTTTTCTCTTCGGCGGTATGACGACGGCGGTTAATCGTCACGCCCGGGCGGAGAACCTCTGGCGGGAGATTGTCCGGTTTTTCTGGGCAAATTAAGTCATCAAAGATGACTCGTGACGGTAAGGCGGGATTGCCAAATATCTGACAAATTAAACAATGATATCGGTTATCTCCTGGTACTCGATAATCCTCGTCTCGTTGAAAACGCCTCGCCTCCTCTTCAGGAAAACCCGCACGTTGGGGACACATCGTTTGAGGATTAGGGGCTTGACAAATTGCCCACCCTAATCCCCGTGCTAATTTCTCACATTCATGGCGCAAACGCCCTTTAAGTTGAGATGCAGGAATCAAAAGTTTGTTGTCCGCAGTACGCACAATTGGCTTATCGGCGAGAGAACCCGAAGAACCTCCTGCACCCACACATAAAGCGGTATGAATGACAGCCGTTAGGGAGATTGTTTCGACTGGATTAGATAGTAATTCTTGTAGGTAAATCATGAGTTACTAATCATTGTTGTTGTCTGAGAGACTGATTCGGGTTGCACTTCAATGAAGGGATAGAGTTCTATGAGTTCTCGCCAAATAGTATAATAAGTTGATTTTTTGAGTAAATTTAAGAGACTATACTGTAACCGAAACAGTTCCGGTGTAAACGTTTCCAATAAAATTAGCACGATAAGATTGGCAATCATGCTATCGCGATCAAACATCCACGGGGCTAAGTTGCCATCGTTGGTTATCGCTTTACACCACGCTTCTTCAAAGTAGTCTTTCAAGAGTTTTTGTTGTTCCGGTTGTAATCGCACCCGGAAATATCGATAATTTAGCATCGTTGTAGATTTACCTCGCTCTAACAAACTGCGGATTTGATAAAGTTGCGATCGCGGAAATTCTGACTGCTTTAGTTTCTCCCCAGTTTTTATCAATCCGCCGAGTTCATGTAGAGTGTAGGGGGCGCCATAGAGTTTCAGGGTTGGTTTACTTTTGTCTTGTTCCTGCTTGGTTAAACCCTCTTGGCGAAAGGATTCAATATTTGAGGAAATCATGGTGACTGATTTTAGAGTGAGAAAGTCAACGGTTCCGCCATGATAGCCATAGTCTTTTTTTAACTGCTTTGCCTTCTTCTTGGCTGACTTAAGTAATTGATTGGTCAAATTCTCGGCATAATAAATGGGCGTTTGATAAGCCGTAATGAGAACCCCCGTTGACATACTCAGTTTACATCGTGAAGGGGTGACAGATATCTTCCCTTGGTATCTGTGACAGTCTTGAGAACGTGAGATTATGTCTGAATCAGTAATTCCATAGTCGTCTCGCCCTTGTATCTTTTCGCCTTCCAGAAGAATTCGCTCAAACTCCTCGCCAATGGTTTTAGCAATTGCCAGTGCTTTATCGGCTGGCACAATTAACATGACATCATCCCCACCAATTGTGAGGATTTCAAACGGATAAATAATCGCGCCATTCCGATGTCGGTTTTCTCCAGTTAAACCATTTAATTGATGAGGGTTAAGATGCTGTCCCAGGGCGTGGTACACTGATTCTTCTGTGGCGGTAAAGATATCTCGGCTAAATCGGCGACAATCTTGGGGGGTTTTGAGTTCTTTCTGAATATAACCTCCTATGTTATTGCCATCAGCATAAATATAGCCGACAAAGCCATTTCCTGCATTGCCAATTTCGGTGAGCGATCGCGCTTCGCCAATTTTCTGTTTTGAGATGTCTTGATAATAGCGATATCGATAGTGACTTTTTTCGATAAAACGCCTAAATTTAACCACCCAGCTTTCCAGATACCCTGAATTCCATAATGTTTTAACTTGACCAAATTGCCATTTCCAATCCGAATTTTTTGTCCACCATTTCTGACTGCGACTCCCTTCCCCTTTCGTTCGTTGCCCAACAATACGCTTACGGGCTAAAGCATCAGAAAACCAAGGTTCATCCGGAAGACGACTCCCAGGAGCAATAGCTAGGCGATGTTCGACGTCATCCCGCAATAAATAAGGATGGGTTTCAAACATAGGCGGATAGCGACGGCTGGGGCGTTGGCTATCAGGTATGTTATTCCCGTTGCGTCGCTGCTGAAATAAAGCCGCCAGTTTCCCGGTTATTTCGTTAAAGTTCTTGCGATTTTTAAATAACTCTTTCCAGTTTTTACCATTTTTTAGTTGACCAAAGTAGGCGGTTGTAATCGGACTGGTTTGCCGTTTCTTATCCTGTAAATACCAGTCTAACCATTTGGTTTGTTCAATCGGATGGTCAAGTAATCCAAATCGCAGTTCCAGCAATCTGAAACTTTCTCCTACCGCACAAGAATTAGCGGTCAAGGTTTCTTCTGTATAGCGTTTTTCAATTAAATTAACTAAATCCGGGACAAAGGCGGTCGGGCAAAAGGCTAAAATGTTAGCCCCGGTTGAGTAAATCACTAACTCAGGAATCAGTGCGTCCCATAACGGGTGTAGTGTTTTATCTTTGTGTTTTAACTCTCGCCTAACCTTTTGGCAATATTGTCTGGCTCGGTAACATTCGGGGAAGTCCTCTGGCAATTCTTCACATTTGAAAAACGCAGGTAAATCTATTAAATTAATTCGATCTAGTAATGCCGATGCGCCCCGAATTTCGGGAAGTTTGGCTGATTCAAATACATAGCCTTTAATCTTTGTTGCACCGCCATAGACTAACCCGATTCGGGTGGTTTGCTCCCACAAATTGGCATAGTTATCCTGAAGATCAGTAATTTTATCGGGAAAATAGTCTTGGGAAATCTCTTGTAGTTGCCGCACCGTTTGTAGTAAGCACTTTAGTGCTTCTGTATCTGGAACATCTTTCCCTTGACGCAGCGCTTCTCGCATTTGCTGCAAGATACTCAAATCAAACTGCGGTTCACGCCCCTCGCCCCAAGCGAGACACCAAGCGATTCCAATGGTTAGGGGGTGTAGAGAATGGGTCATAATTCAGCCTGCGTTTAAGAACTATAGCCCTGAACTAAAGTTCAGGCTCAAAGCTAAAACCCGTTAAAACGGGTTCAAAGCCTTGTATCTAGTAATCTTTAGTTTACTTGAGCTTAAAGATAAGAAATTGATGTCCTGGCGTCCAAATCAACAGCATTCCGCCTAAGCCCTAAGTCAGCAACATTCGGCTTAAGTCAGTGACATTCAGTTTGAAGTCTATTTTAATGGACAGCCAGTCCTTTGAACTTGGGGCGGATGTTTGAGCCTCAATACCGGATGATCTCCCTCGCTAGATGGCTGGATTACCGAGACAGTGCGGCGGGTAATTCCACGGGAAATACTTCACCCACGGAAACATCGTGAGTGTGAGTCGCGACGACGACAACGCCTAAACGGGGGTCATAACATCCCACCCAGGCGGCGGGATGACATTCGTGAACTAGGTAACTGTACAGCCAAATCGGACCTTTTCCTTCGATGACGATACCTTGGTTGAAGGGTATTCCTTCTGGTAGTTTGATTCCTTTAATGTCTGGGGGGGAAATAATGCCGTCATCTGTTGTAATCTGGAAATGCAGGTGTTGATAGGGTAAACCGGTTTGGGTTTGATTGGGAAGCAGTTGAAGTTGAATCGCGTTCATGGTTTTTGCCGTTCTGTGAGTACGAGGCTAATGTAGCACCCCCTGGGAAAGACCCTTTTCCAGCACAAGTAAGGGACTATAGAGACAAGGGGGTTGGCGTCGGGGAGAGTTGAGTTGGTGTCGGGATTCCCTTGGGCAAGTGAGTCAGATATCTTGCTATGATTCAGAGCATCGGGTTATAGTATATAAGAATTCATTTTTGACGGCTAAAAGCGGGGTCGATTTTCCGGGACTCCCGTCAAAAACTCCAGAACCTTGACAATTAAATAGTTTCAGCGTTTGAGAATGTGCCGTAATTGCGAATTGGTTTCAATAAGCGGGGCTGAAATGAGGCTAAAAAAGAGTCCCGTCAAAATCCTCTGTAGAATCCTCTCTCTGTAAGCGTTTTAGATGGCGGGGTTTCCGCTAACTTACTCCCCGCAAGGGGATTGAAACAATTTCACCCTACAGCAAGACCTAGACATCCGCAGGCTTAGCGGAGTTAGTAGCTTGACAAACTCACTTCCCCCAAAGGGGATGAAAACTCTGGTATCAGTAAGGTGGGCAATGCCCACCCTACAACTTGAAAAATTTACCCGGTATGCTGGATAAGCGGAGGAATAGAGGAAGGCGATCGCACGGATTCGGTAAAAAGATGATAACCTTTTTATTTTCGGGGATTACAGGGAGAATAGGGGTGTAACCTTGTCAAATAGAGAGGGATTACTACCAGGAGAAGGTGCGGTTGGACGCTATGCTGACTTACTTAAAACTGGACGTAGAGGGGATAATCTAACACCTCACCACATTCCTTCTAATGCTTTTATGGCAGCAAAGGTTCCTGGCTACACTAGAGGAATGGGCATTGCTATGATGATGGAACATCCTTTGCCCGGTCAAGGAGGTCGTCATCGTCAAACTATCTCTTATGGACAATCTCCTGATTTAAGTCTTTCGCCTAGGCAGGCTCTGGCTAGAGAGATTAGAGATGCGCGATCAATTTATTGGCGTCAGGGACTTTATACGCCAGAAATTAGACGCAGCTTACAGGATATTATCCAGTTCAATAAGTTAGCTTGGCAGGGTATTTTTGAGCAGGGAGAAAATAGCTGATGTCACAAACCAATTGGATTCGTGTCTTAGAGGCTAATAAATTGATGCGATCGCGCCAAGAGGTGATCGCCTTTGAAACGGCGTTAGCTGAACTGGCAAAGCATCCTCAAACCGAGGATTTACCCATCTTACATCTCATGTTCGATGATCGCTGTGAACAGCCAGAGGTCATGTTTAGTCTGCTTCATTTTCTAGAATCCTTTGATTTACAGCAACAGCTTCAAGCATTTATTACTGTGGCGCCTCAGTTAATCGGGTTGGCTCAAGATTGGGCGAGAATCATCCATACTCGGATTTTGAATGATGATTCGGCTTGTCGGTTGTATCGAGAGTTGTTACATTCGGTTAACTCACAACATCCAAATTTTATCCGTCAATTGCTTGAAGACAGCGCTACTCGTCATTTAACCGATCTGAATTCGCCAGGGGAGTTAATGAAACAGGTTTGAGATAACTAAGTCTACCCTATATAAGTAGGTTGGTGGAAATAAACTCAATCATGTTAACTTATGTAAACAACCATCAAACCCTTACAAATGACGAATGACAAATGACGAATGACGATCTCCACCGTTAACTTTAATTGTCCCCACCTACTTATATTAGGAGCAACCCCTTAAAAATCCGGCATTCACCCCATCATGGCACCCCGCAAACGCCGCCAAACCCAACCCCCTCCATCCCGCCATCCCTGGGCGCCGGATACAGAATTAGTCGGACTTGTCTTAGAATTAACTCCCAACGCCCCAGACTCCCTCTATACTCAATACACCGTCGGACTTCACGCCTGGTTCTTAGATCAAGTTCGCCAAACTAACCCCGAACTCTCCGCCTATCTCCATGATGGTCAATCCGAGAAACCCTTCACCCTCTCCCGCTTAGACGGAGACTTCCTCACCTCTGGAAAAACCCTCAAACTCAAACCCGATACAACCTACCGTTGGTACATCACCGCCCTTTACCAACCCCTAACCCAATGGCTAGCCGAATGGGTTCATCACCTGCCAGATATGATTAAGTTACGCGGTGCTGTCCTCAAGATTAGCCGTTGGCACATTGCTTTAGCACCAACCACTTATCCTAACTTATTCACCCCAATCCCTACGCCATCCCCATCCCTAACCCTCAGCTTCCTCACCCCCACCAGCTTTCGCCGCAAGGGACACCATTTCCCTTTACCGGTTCCCAGGAATCTCTTCCACAGCTATTTGCGGCGCTGGAATGATTTTTCTGATCAACCCTTTGATCAAACCGCCTTTTTAGACTGGGTAGACGAAAATGTGGTGATTCAGCGTCACCGTTTAGAATCGATGAAAGTCGCAGCGGGAAAGAAAGGAGTCGTCACCGGATTCACAGGTGCGATCGCGTTAGGACTGGACTCAGGTGCAACCCAACACCCAGAATTTAGCCAATTATTCCATACCTTAGCCCAATTTGCGCCCTACTGCGGCACCGGACACAAAACCCCCTTTGGTTTGGGACAAACTCGCCTAGGCTGGTTATCCCCCGAAACCACCGCCCTCCCGTCGATGGAAACCCTATTAGCCGAACGCATCAGCGAATTAACCCAACAATTTCTCGCCCAACGCCAGCGCCAAGGGGGAAATCGGGCGCAAGACATCGCCGAAACCTGGGCAACCATCTTAGCACGACGAGAAATGGGCGAATCCTTACAGGCGATCGCAGATGATCTAGAGATGCGTTACCAAACCGTCAAAACTTACGCCAAATTAGCCCGTCGTGCCATCTTGAACAATGACAGATAACAAGTATTTGTGTAGGGGCGGATTTAGGCACAATTGTAGGGGCGGGTTTAGGCACAATTGTAGGGGCGGGTTTAGCCATAATTGTAGGGGCGGGTTTAGGGAATCAATTCAGCTAGTCACCACTAACGGAACAACAAAACCCGCCCTCCCCATGGATAACGGAACAACAAAACCCGCCCTCCCCACCGATAAATGAACTCTGCACTTCCGCCCCCCACACCCGACACCCGACACCCCACACCCCACACCCGACACCCGACACCCGACACCCGACACCCCACACCCCACACCCGACACCCGACACCCGACACCCCACACCCTGCCTACCTTTGACTTAGCTTGTCACCCCTTCAGCCCCAAACCTTTCCGATGTTGTGAGTTTCGCCAAAAAAACGGGAATCCTGAATCTAAGAAGGACAAAAGACAAAGCATGAGATTCCCCGAATGATGCAAAAACTGTCTACACCAAGAATCGAATACGGACAATCCCTACTGGGGCTACATCTAATCAGTCTCCTCATCGGATACACCGTAGCCGGTTGGTTATTATCCCTTTATCAAGCCCCGGCGCTAATTTGGCTAGGAACCCAAGCCGTCACCGTACACTTAGCTTGGCGAGGCAAAAGCGCGATCGCATTAGCCATAACTTGGGTAGTTGGCGTTGTCTGGATCGGCACCCTAGCCAGGGCGTACCCCCCCAGCCTACGTTTCAATTTTCAACTGTTAGTCATTGCCTTATTTTTTATCTGGCTTTTAGGCATAATTCTAGCCTTTGGTGTAGCCTTTGCCAAACAACCGATCCAAGCCACCGGATTGAAAAACACTCAAGCCTTTTGGTTTTTAGTCACCCTAGCTTTTAGTGGCTTAGCCGTCGGTCGAATTTTGGACATGATGGTTATACGTTAATCGTTGATCGAGCAACAAGCAGAAAACCAAATGATTATTACGGCTACCTTTTCGTATCAGTGATTCAATGTATCCTAACCTGAATGATACTGACTGAAGAGAAATGTCACTGACTGGTATGCTGGTGGGCAGTGCCCACCCTACAGGATATCCGGCTTGTAGTAAAACTTTTAGCCCTCTATTCTGTTGGGTTGAGCGAAGTCGAAACCCAACCTACAACCTCAAACGCCAAGACATAACCTTCCGAAACCTCAAGCTAAAAAACCGGGTAATCGTTTTAACCCGTTTTAACGGGTTTAAGCTTTAAGCCAGAACTTTAGTTCTTGGCTCAATTATCACATTAATCAAGGAGACAATAACGTAAAAACTTCAACCTTACCAGGACAATCTCAGCCAAAAATTCCCAACTATTCCGATAACCTCAAGCTAAAAAAACGAGTAATCGTTTTAACCCGTTTTAACGGGTTTAAGCTTTAAGCCAGAACTTTAGTTCTTGGCTCAATTATCAAATTTATCAAGGAGACAATAACGTAAAAACTTCAACCTTACCGGGACAATCTCAGCCAAAAATTCCCAACTATGCCGATAACCTCAAGCTAAAAAACCGGGTAATCGTTTTAACCCGTTTTAACGGG
>NZ_JAVJQN010000118.1:0-21266 GCF_040218245.1 Coleofasciculus sp. E1-EBD-02
CGTTAAAGCAATTGTGACCAAGGGCAAAAAGATAGGGGCTTATATAGGTCGCGTGGCTGTGCGAACAACAGGCAGTTTCAACATCTCAGCCGCCAATGGTTTAGTCCAAGGCATTAACCATAAATATTGCAGTCGTGTACAGGGAAAGGATGGATACCAATACGCTTTCTGAAGGAAGTCCTGTCGGACTGCTGTTTATGTAAGGGGGCAAGATCCTCCCCATACATAAATGACAGGGGTTTCCATTCGTCCCCTTACCCACCCCAATTTTCGATGGGATAGTAGGGTGATTCGGAATTAGGTGATGCTCAAAGGTTGAGGATAACGCTCATGGATAATAAGTTGATGCTGATGATTCCCGGACCAACACCGGTGCCTGAACAGGTTTTGCTGGCGTTAGCCCAGCATCCGATCGGACATCGCAGTGGGGAATTTAGTGCCGTTATGGCAGAGGTAACCCAGAACCTAAAATGGTTACACCAGACTCAAAACGATGTTTTGGTGTTAACGGTGAGTGGTACGGGTGCCATGGAAGCTGGGATTATTAATTTTTTGAGTCCCGGCGATCGGGTTTTGGTCGGAAGTAATGGCAAATTTGGCGATCGCTGGGCGAAGATGAGCGCGGCGTTTGGTTTAGAGGTGGAGACGATTACGGCACCGTGGGGTCAACCCCTTGATCCGGATCTGTTTCGTCAAAAGCTGGAGGCGGATACGGATAAGACAATCAAAGCCGTTATCGTTACCCATTCAGAAACCTCCACCGGGGTACTCAATGACCTGGAAACGATTAATCGTTATGTCAAAGATCATGGTCAAGCTCTAATTATTGTAGACGCAGTAACCAGTGTGGGCGCGGTCAATTTACCCATTGATGAGTGGGGGATTGATGTAGTGGCGTCAGGTGCCCAGAAAGGCTATATGGTTCCCCCAGGATTAGGATTTGTTTGTGTCTCAGATAAGGCGTGGCAAGCCTACGAAACGGCGAAACTGCCTCGCTTTTATTTCGATTTGGGAACCTATCGCAAAGCGGCACAAAAGAATAGTAATCCGTTTACCCCTCCAGTCAATTTAATGTTGGGACTGCAAACGGCGTTACGAATGATGAAAGCTGAGGGGTTAGATAATATTTTTGCTCGTCATCACCGCTTGATGCAGGCAACACGGGCGGCGGTTGAGGCGCTTTCCCTGCCTTTATTTGCTCCGGATAATGCCGCAAGTCCAGCGGTAACGGCGGTAGCCCCTACGTCGATTGAAGCCGAACAAATTCGTAGCGTGATGAAAAAGCGCTTTGATATTTCCCTGGCTGGGGGACAAGATCACTTCAAAGGCAAAATATTCCGTATTGGTCACTTAGGCTTTGTCTGCGATCGCGATATTTTGGCGGCGATTGGGGCGCTAGAAGCCACGTTGCGGGAATTAGGTTATGAGTCCATGACACCAGGAGCAGGAGTGTCAGCGGCGGCTCGCGTCTTGACTCAATCGTAGGTTAAGCCATAAACGAGACACCCAAGACGCCAAAAAAGAGCGGGTCAACTAGCGACCCGCTCTTTCTGGTAGAGTAATCAACGGTCAATGGATCATACGGTATGAAATTCAACGGTTTAGACGTGAATGGATTATTTCCAAAGCGTAAGCATTTAGACATTCTTCATTTTCTCCTGACCGATTGTTTGAGTTTCAGACTGTTTCCAGCCAGTCATAGATTTGGTCTAATTGCTGCAATGTGACTAAACCGTACTGCCACAGAATCATCGGTAATGGTCCTGGGTCTTGTTCCCGACGTCGTTGAGCGATCGCAATGGAATCAGTAGAAATTGCCAATTCCTCTTGCAAAAATCGTAAAAATTCAGAATAGGTTGCAGGTGCCATAATGGCTATTCACCTCCTTATCGGCTACTATTTTGGAATCAGCGTCCTGCCTCCTTTAGCAATGGGTAGACAGATTTAATACTGTCTACTAGCTGAGGGTTCTTTGCTTATTGTGATAGGTTAATCCGGCACTGCTTGTGTCCTAGATCACTGACCATCTAAGATCTTGATTGATCGAGTTGAAAACTCACTGGATGTGCTGACCAGGTATCGTTTTAACCTTCACCCCCCATCAACTTGAGGGTAATTTTAGTTAACTCACTTCACACCACTAAAAGCTAGTTGCAGACTACACCCCTACTTGGTCGTGTTGATGGGTAGCCACAGCTAAGACAGGTCACTACCTCGTCGTCAGATAGTCTTTTATGAGAATCTATCTTACGAAATGTTAACGTAATTTCGTATAAAGATCTTTACATTGTTGATTTAAGTTTTCAATGATGTTAATCAAAATTTAAGATTCTGACGCGGGGTTAATCTATTCCTCTAGGAGGGTGATTTTTAGGCGATCGCCCACTTGTAGTCCCAGTTGAGCGGCTCGTCCCCCAGGGAGTTCAATCACTTGGTCAACCAGAACCCCTGGTCCATAGGTAGGACAGGGAGTGGAGATACAGGGGGGAACATTTTCCGCGATCGCTTTGACCTCGCCATCTCGCAAAAAGATCATATCCAGGGGGATTTTCACATTCTTCATCCAAAATGAAGCGCGTCGCGGTGGGTTCAAGGGAAACAACATCCCCCGATCTGGGGCTAAAGCCGTGCGATACATCAATCCGATCTGCTGTTGTCGAGGTGTCCTAGCCACTTCGAGTAAAATCAGCTGATCACCGATCTGGGTTTGAGCGCTAATAGGTAACATCTGACCGGAATTAGAGGATGACGAGGAGAGGGATGGCGGTTCTGGAAGTTGTTCGCCAGATTTTAAGGGGGTTCCATCAGCGACAGGGTTGGAACCGGATGCCGAACATCCAAACAGTATCAGACTAAGTGTGATTCCGAGTAGGCGAGTATGATAGGTCATGAATTTAGCTTAGAGAGATGGGGAAGCTGGGGTTGTAGAGACGTGCCATGGCACGTCTGGGAGCAGGGGAAGATGAGGGAGATGGGGGAGCAGAGGGAGCAGAGGGAGCAGAGGGAGCTGGGGGAGCAAATGACAAATGACAAATGACAAATGACAAATGACAAATGACAAATGACAAATGACAAATGACAATCAAAACCATTAACTTTAATTGTTCCTACCCACTTAACTAAGATTCTCGTAAAACATACCCAACACCCCGGACAGTTTGAATCAAGCGCTTGTCACCCTCATCTTCAATTTTCAGGCGTAGATACCGGATATACACCTCAATCACATTAGACTCGCCCAGAAAATCGTATCCCCAAACATTTTCCAGAATCTGTTCGCGAGTTAAAACTTCACGGGGATGGGTCATCAAATACTTAAGCAATTCAAACTCTTTCATCGTCAAATCAATCACTCGTCCTCCCCGCATAGCGCGGCGCGTCGTCAAATCTAATGCTAAATCCCCAAATCGGACTTGTTCACTCGTATTGGTATCCGGTTCTAGATACAGACGTACAATCTGCAAAAAGGCATCAGCGCGGTAGGGTTTAAGGAAAAAATCATCAGCACCCGCTTCTAAACAGGCAACTCGATCCTCGATAGTGTCGCGAGCGATGAGTAAGAGTAGGGGGACACGAGAACCCGCTTTTCTCAGGCGAGTACATAAACTGAGACCGGATTCGCCAGAACCAGAAAGCGATTGATCCACAACCATCATCGCGGGTTGGAGTTCACAAGCTTGATGCCAGCCACTGGGCGCATCTGTGGCGATAACCGTATGATAGCCAGCTTCTATTAGATCTAGGCTCATGCGTTGAGCTAGACTTTCATCGGTTTCTACAAGCAAAACACAGGGATTACCGTCAAGGGGAGCAGATTGCATAGATGGCACTGGTGGTGAGTCGTTGGATGTAACACCGGAATATCCTTTATTGTTCTAGCATGACTGAGCCTTGGGTGAATTATCCTACCCCTTTGACGGTGGGTTGTCGCTGACATCTTAAACCTGTCTCAATACATAAATTTAATGTAGTGGACTGACACAGCTAAAATTGTGGGATAGATTTTATCATTGAATCGGGCGCAAGTCTTTGCGCCCCTACAGTTTCCGGGCGTAATTCTAATTCATCAAATAAGGTGTGCCACGCCACTACTTTCTGTTTCTTATTAGTCGTCTTCAGACGACTTTCGCTATGAGCCTCGGAATTGATTCCGAGGCGGAGTAATTTGGTGGAGATAGAGTAGGGGTGATGTGTTGACAATGATTAGGGATTCAGGCATTGTTGACATCCTGCTCTAATTCTTCTGGGGTTAAAGAGAAGGGAGATACCTGATAACGCCCTAGTAACATCATAAATTCTACTCGTGAGATTCCGGCTAATTGAGCGGCTCGTCCGGATGAAAGTTTTCCCAGTTCAAAGAGTTTTACGGCGGCTAATAGCTGGAGTTCTCTAGCAATGGTTTCGGGTGTTTCTTTGAGACTGATTAATATTTCTTCGGGAATATCGAGTTGAATTGTACTCATGGTTGATATCTCCGTGGGGAATAGTATGGTCGTAGTTATTCCTAGGGTAGCTGATGGAGTATGAAGCCTAGCGATCGCGCTAGAGATTAATGGCATAGCTGGTTTGCTGGTGGATTGCCTATAATGACCTTAACAAGGACAGCAATACCCGCCCCTCATCTCGCGCCTGTGTCGCTAAAGCTCAAATTTCGCCGTTGATTTGCATCTGATGAACTTTATCAGCCAATTCCTAGCGGCGCTGTTCGCTGAGTTCATCAATTGCCAACATAACCATGAGTAAGCTTTAGCTTACTTGAGCTTTGACGCGGAAATTTATTCCCTGGCTATATGAGTCAGCAACATTCCACTTAAGTCGAATGGTACTGACTGGCTGGTGGGCACTGCCCAAATAGAATTATTTCAATCGTTTAAAGTTAGTATATTGTCGATTAATTACAAGGGTTAGATGCAAAAAGAAAACTAAATACCGTCATTAATCTCTAGTTATATACTTGGTCTATTTATGCTAAGATAAAAAACAGCATTAAATAATCCTTATGGTATCAACCGACAGCATTTCAGGAACTGAATCCCGCGCCAATTGTCCCAGAATCGGCATCATCGGTTGCGGCAATATTGGAGGAAAACAAGCCGCTAATTTTCTAGACCACGGTTACTCAGTCTATGTGTACGATCTTGATCAAGATTCAATGGCACAGTTGCAATCTTTAGGTGCTAAAATTACTCAGAGTTGTGCTGAAGTTGCAACCCATTCAGAGATAATCTTTACTGCCTTACCGACTCCTGATGATGTGATCACAGTGGTGCTAGAGGGTGAACAAAACTTGAGCCAAGGATTGCAACCCGGAAGTGTTTACGTGGATATTAGTACCAACTCTCCCGAAACAATTCTCAGAATTCATCACGCCATGGAAAAACTGGGAATTGAGATGTTAGATGCCCCCTTTAATGATTGCTCGGAAGGGGTTCAAAGTCAGCAAGGTATGGGTTTAGCGATTCTGGTTGGTGGCTCAAAGGGAACCTTCGAGCGAGTTGAACCCATCCTTCAACTAATGGCAGATCAGGTTATCTACTGTGGAGAAATTAGCAGCGGAACTCGATGCAAACTTATCCACAATGCTGTGAATGCGATCGCGGTTCAAGCGGTGAGTGAAGGAATTACGTTGGGTTTAGCTTCGGGAATCGAGCTACAAACGATTTGGGATGTGCTACGTTTGGGATCATTTGGTCAGAATCCTGGGGACATTCACGGCTTGCCTCACTATTGGTTCTCACGACGCTGTGATGATTTATCTCAACACCCTGAGTTTACTGTTCAATTACTTCATAAAGATTTGCGGCTGGCTCTAGAGTTGGCTAGTCAGCATGATATTAGTGTTCCTCATTTAAGCTTAACAATCAAAGACTATGAAGAAGCCGAGCAACGCCAATGGTCTGATTATGCTACGACTAAAGTCCGCTGTCTACAAGAAGAACGAGCTGGAGTAATTGCTCAAGATTATCCTTAGTTATAACTGGACATTGATGAGTGATGACTGCTAATTTTAGGCAGGTATCATCTGAGCGTTTTGTAGTGAGGGCTTCAGCCCTCTCCAGCTATGCGTTAGATTACTTTTTGTGCTGACTACAAACAAAACCCTATTTTAGCTGTGCCACGCCAGTAGTGGACTGATACAGCTAAAATTGTGGAATAGATTTGACCGTGAAACTGGGCGCACGCCATGCGCCCCTACAATGCTAATCCACCAATTAAGGTGTGCCACGCCAGTAGTGGACTGATACAGCTAAAATTGTGGAATAGATTTGACCGTGAAATTGGGCGCACGCCATGCGCCCCTACAATGCTAATCCACCAATTAAGGTGTGCCACGCCAGTAGGTTAGGTTTCCTACCTTAGCCCAATCTATTGTCCTTAGATTAAGGCTTCAGCGATTGCCGTCTTCAATAACTCATCCACGGATATCCCTGCTGCTTTTGCCATACATGCAACAACACTTTTAGGAGAAAAAGAACAGTATAAACCTGCCTCTAAAAACCAGGGTTGTCCTTGGGGATCAATGCGAAAATCAAACAAGCTATAATGACGGCAACCTAGCGCTTTGTGACATTGTTTGGCGACGTCTTGAACCTTGGTCGTTATCGGATCGGTTGTGTCAACTATCCAAGCCTTTTCCTTATCCTTAGCTGCACAAGCTAATTCACCTGCCTCTGTTTTTTTCAGTTTGTCGCTATAATTACGAATTGGATGATTTTCAGGATTGACTGAATATTCTTCTAAAGGGAGTCCAATTAACTCTCCATTTCTCACAAAAGTCCCACATCTTACTTCTCTTCCGAGTTCAATATAGTCTTCCACTAATACTTCATCGGCATAGTGAAAAGCTGTGGTTAAGGCTTGATCATAGTCAGCCATACTTTTCACTAGCGTAACCCCTAAAGAATTATCCGAGTTAGCCGGTTTAATCACAACAGGTGGCATTAAATTGGGGGTGTCTCCTTGGCGTAATAGTTCCCCATACGGGACTTTTACCCCCGCAGCAGCAACAATAGCTTTGGCTTTAGCTTTATGGGCGGTTAATGCCATCAACTCCGCTTTATTGCCCACATAAGGAATAGTTAAGAGGTCAAATAAACCTCGATAGTGAGTCATTCCAGGAATACAAAACATTTGCGGTAAGACTAAATCTATGTTTTGTGTAGTGATCCACTGTATGGCTTCAGCAAGAGATAGGGGTTTTGCTGCGTCAATGTCTTCTGGTGTCAACGATGAAGGAAAACGCCACAATCTATCCGGGGTAATATAGGCAATAAAAAATTTATAGCGTGAAGGATTAGCGGTTGCTGTGATACAGTCTTTAGCATAAAGACGGGATAAGTCGCCATAAAACTCATTTTCAGCAGAACCCACTAAATGCAGAATATTCAGCACTGACATGATTGAATCTCCTGATAATTTTAAAACATGATTTAATTGTTTTCCTGGGCAATAAAAACCTGAGAACCTAAATAAATTAGACCCCCCGCCGCCATACCCGGAAGCACCTCATAAACTATACCCGATAAATCCAGTCCCACCTTCCAAAACAACGCCGCCGCAATCCCCCCGAACATCATCGCGATCGCGACTGGCGTGGTTACCGATTTTTGCCAAACCCGTACTATCAGCAGTGGTCCCAAACTAGAGGCTAGAACTGACCAAGAAAAGGTAATCAAGGCAAAGACATTATCATCTCCGGCTAAGGCAATACTCAAGGTAATTACCGTCACCGCTAAGGTTCCCAACTTGGCATAATTATACGAGTGCGCCAATCCCGGAAACAGGTCTTGAGTTAACGCGGCTGAACAGGACAAAATTTGTGAATCTGCTGTCGATATTGTCGCCGCAAAGAGTCCCGCTAGCATCAGTCCAACTAAGATAGCAGGCAATAATTCCAGGGCTAAATAAGGTAGTGCCAATTCTGGATCACCATTAGTTAACAAATCGGGCAAAAGCACCCGCGCCGCCATCCCCACACCCATCGCTGAAGACGAGGTAAAGAAAGCACAAATCACTTTAATATCCCGTGCCAAGCCAATCTTATTCGCCGAATTAATTGCCATTGCCCGAACTAGAATATGGGGTTGACCCACGACACCAAATCCGGCGGCAATCCAGCCAATTAAAAAGGGCAAAAATCCCCACTCCAGATCCCCTGGACTTAAACTGACCAATTCTGGGTCAATGGCGGCAAGTTTTGTCCAGAATCCAGTCAATCCGCCACAATTGGCGATCGCTACCACCAATAGCAGCAGTAGGGAACCAATCATAATTGTTGCTTGCACCGCATCCGTCCAAATTGAAGCCCGAATTCCCCCGGAAAAACAGTAAATCATCACCACAATCGCGCCAACAATCACACCGAGGGAATAATTCCAATTAAACACCGCATGAAGTGCCTTCCCTCCTGCAACTAATTGCGCCGCCGCATAAGATCCCAGAAAGGCGATGGTAATTAACGCTGAAATTGCCGTAATCCAGCGAATTCCTTTGGTTTCTTGACCCAGGAAAGAGGACACCGTATCAGCAGAAATGGCTTCAGAAACTTGTCTGAATCGTTTAAATACAAGCCACCAGGCAATATAATCTCCGATCATCCAGCCAAGGGTTAGCCAAATCGCCGATAATCCAATCGTGTAAGCAAAGCCAACTTGACCAATAAATAGTAAACCACTTTGACCCGTCGCCATCGCTGAAAGGGCAGTTAGCCAGGGATTAACATTACGGCTGGCAAGGAGGTAATCGGTTGTCGTTGCTTGCTTTTGGGTTGCTGAGTAAATACCCACTGCGGTAAACAGCAAAAGAAATACGATAAAGGTGGCTGCAATCATTTTTACTGATAGTTGATGATTGGTTCTGTCGGCGCTGTGTTTACGATTCTCATTTCTTATCTCACCCAGATGTTACTCAACCTGTCCCCATCTCCCAGACGTGCCATGGCAGACGTAGCATGCTACGTCTCTACAGTATCAATCTCCCCCCAATTCCACCAACTTACCAATATTAAAATCAATCCTAATCCAGCCCTGCATCCGGCGCAGGTTATCCAGCAACAATAAAGGAATTTGCCAGTGGTGTACCATCAAAAACGGCACAGGATCATTCACCTGAAAAATGGCATCTTTCCCGCCAAACACTGTCTTAAACCAGCACCGGATATCCCCAAATGAGCGAATCTCATTCAACCGCCAAACTTCGTGATATAACCAATAGGTTGGCTTACTTTCCGGTAATGGCTGCAAGGGTTCAGGTAACGGCGTGTCACTCAAATACGCCTGTGCTACTCCGGGATGGTTATAAAACATAGTAATCGCCGAATGAGTACGTGGATTACACTCGATCGCGTAAACCGTCCCATCCTCTGCCTTGATAAAATCAAAGGAGGCTTGTCCCGTCAAATTCAATCCCTGGACAAACCGACTCACCCACTGCAAAATATCCGGCTGATCAACGTTTTCATAATTCACTTGAAACGCCGACGATTCACAGCAGCAGTGTAGTCGTAATTCCCCATTCCGCACCGTACTATGAGTACAGTATTCTTTCCCTGGAATAAACTCCTGCATAATCCAGGGTTTCTCCTCACTGATGGGTAAACTGTTGACAAATGCAGCAGTTTCTGCTGGAGTCTCGCCGGGGAGTTTCGTTAAGTTTAAACGCCGCACCGAGTCGTAAGGAATGCTTTTCAGGATATACTTGCGTTTCTCTTGGGAAAAGTCAAAATCAATCACCTGTTGCGGATCAGTAATTTTGAAGGATTTGGGTACAGATAAGCCAAATTCTCGTGCTTTTTCGGCAAACGCAAACTTATCATCCAGCAGTTGGGTGACATCTGGATCAAAATGGAAAACCTCACAACACCCCGATAAAACTGACTTAGCTAGAGAATCATAATAACTGGCGACGGGACTACAGACGGGAACATAAACATCCACATTTTCCTGTTTCGCGATCGCGAGTAACCCTTCCATGTAACCATCGGGATCTTTGTTGGGCGCAGGAACCGTATAAAACCGATCAACCGCCCGCGAAAATCGATGTCCCACCAACCAATATTTATGGGTTTCCACTAAAATAACCCGATGTCCATCGGCGTAAAATGACCGCGCCAGTTGCAAGGATTTGGTCATTTTTCCCCCAGTCAGCATAATGGTTTTGGGATTAGGGTTCGCGATTTTGGATTTCTGGAAGGGGCGAGTGAGACTATCCCACACCAGCGCCACGACGACAACGGTTAAATTGAATGGAAACGCGATCGCGAGTAAGGTTAATGTCCCCAGGTTTTGCAGTATGGCGATAAGACGCGCGTTTAGGCTTTGGGATTTCTCCATAGTATTTACCTGAAGTAATCATGATGAACCCGTTTTAACGGGTTTTAGCTTTTAGCCCGAACTTTAGTTCAGGGCTTTAGTTCAGGGCTTTAGTCGGTGCATTCATGTTGAGTCGGGGCAGGTGTAGGGTGCGTTACGCTTCGCTAACGCACCATTTCCAACGATAAGAGTGAAACCCGCCCCTACAGATTGTTAGGGTTTAAACCCGCCGAATTAGGGTCAAACCATCACGCAACGGTAATACAACCTGTTCCACCCTGGAATCATCCGTAACCACCTGATTAAATTTGGCGATCGCGTCTCCATTCGGTGTCCGTTCTTCGGGTGCTAAATAAACCTGTCCCTGAAGTAAGGTATTATCCACACAAATTAACCCATCTGGTGCTAATAACTGGGTATCTAGGAGCGTATGATAATAATCCACATACTCCTGCTTATCTGCATCAATAAATACCAAATCAAACGACTCTCCCGCTTCCGCTAATTGATGCAATGTCTCCAAGGCTGGGGCAACTTTTACAGTAATTTTGCCACCATGAGGTGAGGCTTGGAAACAGGTTTGGGCAAAACTTGCCACATACTCATCCACCTCACAAGCAATCACTGATCCATCCTCAGGTAATCCTTCCGCCATCGCCAAAGCGGAATAGCCTGTGAACATACCAATTTCTAGAACCCGTTTCGCCCCAGTCATCTTGACAAACATCTTCAAGGTTTGTCCTTCAATATGTCCCGATAACATCTCCTGTTCTAACTGGCGCACTGTCTCGCCATCGGAGAATAGTCTACTCCAATCTTCAGTACAAGTTTTCTCAACTAAGGCGGTTAAGGCGGGAGAATCTGGAGTTGTACTTTGATTCAGGTAGGGTTCAAGTTTAGCCGCAAGTTGATAGGCTTTTTGCAGAGAACTAGCCAATTGCGGATGTTGCGCCTCGTCTACTAATTCCAGAGTTTGTTCAAGCTGTTCGACTAGAATTCCCAGGGGAGTAACCGGACGTGCGATCGCTTCTTTTGTTACAGTTTGCATGATTTTTTCCTTAATGATGTGGCAATTTGTACCAGACGTTGCAGGGTAGAGACGTTGCATGCAACGTCTCTACATTGGGGGATAGAATTATTCCAAACCCAAATCCTTGAGATACATTTCTACGCCAGCACCACTATCAGGTAAGGTTGCACAAACAGCTTTATGATCCGCTACAGCCGCCTCCAGTAAATCCGGTGGTACCTCTTGGGCATAATCACAGACACCAATACCACAGGGTAGAGGTGCCCACAGTCCGCCATCTCCCCGCTTACGCCGCATATTTTGCTGACCCGCAATCATCAGATCAATGTCTTCAAGGATAGGATGATAGACACTTAACCCTAGAGAACGAATCAGTGCAATAATGCGATCGCGTTCTGTGGGTTGCAACCAGCCTAATTTCGTCGCTAAACTGGCGCCATACGCCATTCCTACCGCTACCGCATGACCATGCATTAACTTAGCGGCGGGTTCATAACGAGGACTCCAGGTGTGACCATAAGCATGAGGGCGATCCTGATACGTCTCGAACATATTTGTCCCCTCATATTTCATATAGGAGAACAATGCCCGATAAATCACCTCATCCGCAACCTTGGCTAATTCCTCATCATCTCCTAACGTGGCGAAGTGAGTTTCTACCAAGCGCGAACCATAGTCTTCCAGCAGTTCAAACAAAACCTTGTCATCCGTCACCGCCATTTTAATAATTTCCGCCATCCCGTTGCGGATATGACCCGTGGCGAGGGTGCGGAAAAAAGTGCGATCGACTAAGGTTAGTACGGGTGGATGATACGCCCCAATACTATTCTTAAATTGTTTGCCATTGGTACAAGTACGCGGACTCGGACCCGCGTCAATCGCCGCGACTATCGTTGTCCCCACCATAATATAAGGCGTGCGACGGTGTTGTAAGGCACAGGCTAATCCCGCCACATCACTGAGAACCCCCCCACCAATCACTAATACGGGTTCATTGCGAGAGACATCACAGCCGTCTTTTCCCAGGAATTCCAGCAGGCGATGCACCGTTTCTGGTGTTTTATCCGCTTCCCAAGCGCGACAGACATTCATTTGCAGGGGGATTTCATGGGTGTCAAAATACTGACGCACCGATTCCCCGTACAAATCATCGACGGTTTGGTCAATGATGGCGACACAGCGACCCCGACTATTATAGATTTCAGCTAGGGTTGGGTTAGAGGGGTCGAAAATGCCCTGAATTAACTTGACTTGCGCTTTTAGGGTAAAGGTTGCAGTGACTTCAAACGAGCGACTATCATTCCCCGGAACGATTTCTCCAGACCCAGTGTACCACTCCGAGGTGCGATACTTGGCTCCATGTTCGACTCCAATATTGTTAGCGTCTCGGCTTGGCAATGAGTCAATTAAATCTTCCCGGATTGTCTTCGTTGATCCGGCTTGAGGAAAGGTTGTTTGTGGAGTCATTGTAGATTGGTTTCTCCTGTACTTATGACATGAAAGGGTGTTGTAGCGTTCTGAAATTATTGGCAGCGAAAATTAACCCGATGCCGGGGGAAACACTGTTGTAAAAATTGGCAAGTCACACCAGAGAAGCTGCCTAGACAAGCATTGAATGGCACTGATTTAAGGGAGTAAGCACAAAGCGATTCTAGAGCGATCACAGGCTTACCTACAAACACTTAATTCAGCACTATTCTTGTTTAAGGCTTCTCTCAAATTGACCCAAAACACAGGAGTCCTGGTTGATTCAATTACTCTCAACCAAGTGGATCATCAGGGTTAATCCTGATTGACGATATTTTTCCAATGGTGTTATTGAATTTTGGAAAAAAGGACAGAAAACCACTATCTAAATTGCTAACCTGAAAGCCCTAGCGCCAAGGGAGTACAATAAGTAGACGACTCACCTTGACTCGCTTGACAGGTAATCCTGATAAGCAGATCTAGTCTTCCATTAGCGGGTTTTGGGTTAAATACTTTTTGTCAAAATGCCCATTGGCAAAACGGTGAACCAATTGATTTTGTCAAAGGGTCTTACTTACAAAGCAAACTTGGCTTGCCACCGATCTTACGCCTCACTAGCGCCGTTGTTGCCAACCAATAGTCTGTTTGATCGGTAGGCTTCCATTTTAAATTACACCCGTGATTAATTTGCTGATCAGGGTTCAGCGGTTTGGTGGTATGCTCCATCCTTATTACTATCCTAAATTTTTCATCAATCATGAGTGTGTTACTGATGAATTCACCAATAATCAATCTGCCCGTTCAGACAAAACAGTTTGGCTAAAGGAAATTATCTCTGACCAGAAACAATTTTCGGCAGGTAAAGGAGGTCGCCCTCGTTTCAAGATTTAATACACGTTTGCTAGTTTAACGCTTTACGTTTCTTACTCTTTCTGTTATTGCATAAGTTTATCGTTTAATAAAAATCAATAAACAAAGCTTATTGAATGGATGTGAAAAAAATAAATTAAGTCATATTTGTCAATAAGTAAAAATACTGATGATGCCCCAAACGGGACATTAATCAACGGGAAAATGACTGTCAATAATTGATTATTTCCTTTCAGGTTCTTAGCTTGTAGCGGTTGATTGATAAAAATTGAGTAATAAAAGATCAAAGGGTTGATCAGCGCGATCGCTCTTCCAGCCAATGTTCCAAATCTGCCAAACTGTTAAAGTCTAAAAAATCTTCTCCTAAACACTCTAACTCTTCAATCGATAACGCTTCAACTTGGCTAGTTATCGCGATATTAATCTCACTGAAACGCTTTTTGAGTTGACGCAGGATTAACGCGATCGCTTCCGTGAGTTTGCCTTCTTCTTTTCCTTCTTCTTTTCCTTCTTCTTTGGCATAAGTTATCCGCCCTTTCTCATCTTGTAACATTATCCCTCGACGATCAACCACGTCTAACTCTTCTACCGTCATTTTGGCTTGGTTGGCAATATTTAAAGCCAGTTCTATCTCACGGACTTCTCCTAAATTATCGGGTATGGCATCAAAGGTGGCAGCTTCTTTAATAAAATAAATCCATTTATCGCTTAAACTCTTTAATTCTGACACGGTTTTCTTAAATTTCGGCAATTCTATAAAAATGAGTTGCAATTCGGTATCGGGATAAGCAAATTTTTTCGTTTTTTCCTGAAAGATAAATTGATTGATTACATCAGGAGTCTGCTTAAACAGGATAAAATCGGTGAGAGTGACAGCAATCACCGGGGTAAGACTGAGATAGTCTTCTCCGATACCTAACTGATTGGTATAAGCTTTGCTTAAATTATAAACAACTCGTTTACTAAAAGCACTTACCCGCGCTATTTGCATTTCAATAACGACAATAGACCCATCATACAAAACCGCTTTTATATCTAAATATGTGTCTTTTAAGGTCATTGCCTGACCAGGATTATAGGGATTGATAATTGTCAAAGATTGAATAATATTCTCGCCCCCATAAATTATCGCATTGAGAAAACTGATTAAAATATCCTTGCTTTGTTCAGAACCAAATATTTTTTTAAAGGCATAATCGACCTTGGGACTGATAAATTTCATACTTCCCCTATTTGAGCCTAAATATATTTAAGATAGTTAAATTGTACCACTAGCTAAAGCTAGAGACGCGCCATGGCGCGTCTCTACATAAATGATGTGTCCTAACCGTCTTGGCGGTTGCTATAACCCATTTACAGCCCTTGGTACACAGATAGATCCCCGACTTCTCCAAGAAGTCGGGGATCTTGCTTAAGTACCTCATCAGAGGTTTTTTAAGATTGGGGTTTAGGTAAGACAAGGAAGATAAATAGACCAGTAAACAAGGAAGAGTTTTAACGAAATCATCTTTGGAGATACTAATGTCGCTCAAAACCTGATTTTAAAGTTTTAGACGGCTTGTCACCCCTTCAGCCGGAGAACGCTACCCTCGTTATAACCCAGTCCGCGCAGGCGGACTTTGTTTGTGTAGCAGCGATTTCAATCGCCGTAGCGATCGCTTGCACTCTAATCAGGGCGGGTTTAGTGATATCAGGGTGAAAACTAAACCTTAATAATAAAACCCGCCCCTACACTCTACCTCATCGGCGGCGTCTGGAAACTCATCTCCCCACCAGACATAGGTACTGACTCCAGCAACTGGAGAATGCGCTGTAAGGGAATATCTACCCACTTGGGTCGATTATTGAGTTCATAGCCTAACTCATAAATCGATTTCTCAAACAGATAAGCATCCAACAGCACCTGTAACTCCTGAGTCGTTTGGGGAATAAACGAATGACCTGCACTTGTAGCCAGATAGGTTTTTAGGAAGGTATCACTCACCCAGGAATACCAGAACCCAGTCCATTGTTCCATCACCGAGAGATTATCCGGGCGGATCATACCACTGTCCATTTCATTGCGTAAGCCCAGCGCCACCGCATAGTGGAATGATTGCAGCATTCCCGCCACATCCCGTAGGGGCGATCGCTTCATCCGCCGTTCACTCAGAGGACGGGCGGGTTCTCCCTCAAAGTCAATGATAATTAAGTCTTTCCCCGTATATAAGACTTGTCCTAAATGGAAATCACCATGACAACGGGTACGCATCGACGTAATTTGCAGATTGATTAAGGCTTTAAAGCGTCCTAAAATCTGCTCTTGGCGGTTGAGAATGGTTTGGGCTAAGGGCTGAGTTTCCTCCGGTAATACCTCGATCCGTTTTTTCAGTAGCAGTAAAACCTGACCCGTCAGGTTCCGCATATACTGATACACAGACCGTTGATAGAACGAGGTAAACGGTTCTGGGGCAAAGTTAGGATTCTCCGCATCCGAGGACAAAGCAATATGCAATTGAGCCGTGCGCTTTGCCAACAGTTGTGTCGTATCCAAATAGGGAACAATCAGATCGTAGCCAAAGGGCGGATCAGTTCGATCTAGCGACTCGACAGCCGAGGGTAAGAGGAGTTCCATCTCCTGTAAATCTGATCCGGGCAATACCATCACTTGCTCAAAATAGCCGCGCAGGGAATCTAAGGTATAAGACCAAGCATTGGTGGTATTGGGAACAAATGCTTGCAAAGCGCCGATGGTGATCGTATCTGAGTTGGAAACGCGATACTCCAGCGCCCCAGCCACGGGAACAAAATGTTCGGTGACATGTTTATCGGTGAGGAAACGCCCAATTTCTAAGTCTGGGTTAATTCCTTCTTCAACCTTACGGAATAGCTTTAAGATAAAGCGATCGCCATACACGATTGAAGTATTACTTTGTTCGCCTCTGAGCAGATGCGGTTCCAGGTGAGTCGCCTCCTGCATCAGTTCAGCCAGGGCGTCCGTTGCTGTAGCCACTAAGGTTCCCGCCTTTCCTTTATAGCGATGCTTGTGACGCACGGCATCTAAGGGGAAGGCTAAAAAGTCCGGTTCAGCTACCGCATCGAATAATAAGCCTACCTCTTCCTGTCCCTCAACCTGGAGATAAGCAATGACCTGATGAGCCTGAATGTTCGACCCATCGCCACCCAGTTCCGTTCCTGGTGCGTAAGCTAAGGGCAGAATGTAGGTTTCTGGGATACCCTCAGTGTATTCGAGTTTGATAAAAATCAACTCAGCCTCGGTTTCTTTATAGGAGACGGGAATGGCGTCCACAATCTCTGCCGATTGCACCGTCCTCGCCTTACCCCCAAACCAGCGACAAGTATAGAGGTAATTGGGCAAAATCGACTCCAAGGTTGTCTTTAAAATCGGTTGAGAAAACACCGTTTGCCATTTGCCACTCACCCTCAGTGTCGGCGGTTGAACTTGGGAACTGGGAGTTTCCGCTAGAGTGTCTTGCAACTGGAGGGTAAACCAGTAGAAGCTATGGGGGCTAAGGCTGAGGAAATAGGAGGAAGAACCAATCGCTGGGAATTGGGTACGTCCAAAAATCTCCACGGGTACCATCCCTTGGAATGCCGAGAGATCCAATTCCACCGTTTGCACAAATCGCGACAAGTTGGCAACCACTAAAATATGTTCCCCGGCATAAGTGCGGGTAAATGCCAAAACCTTACGGTTATCGGGATGGAGAAACTCAAACGTTCCTCGCCCAAACGCTTGGAAACGCTGGCGGGTGGCAATTAACCGCTTCATCCACCACCACAGGGAATTGGGATTCCCCTGCTGCGCTTCTACATTAATCGCTTCATAATGATATTCTGGGTCAACAATCGGCGGGGCGTAAAGTCGTTGCGGATTCGTGCGCGAGAAGCCAGCATTGCGGTCAGCACTCCATTGCATCGGTGTGCGTACCCCGTTGCGATCGCCCAGATAAATATTATCGCCCATACCAATCTCATCCCCGTAGTAAATGACGGGGGTACCGGGGAGAGACAGCAGCAACCCATTCATCAATTGAATTTGGTCGCGATTATTCCCCATCAGTGGTGCGAGGCGGCGACGAATCCCTAAATTGAGTCGTGCCTGCGGGTCTTCTGCATACACTTTATACATGTAGTCCCGGTCTTCATCACTGACCATTTCCAGAGTCAGTTCGTCATGATTCCGCAGGAACAATGCCCACTGACAGTTATTGGGAATTTGCGGCGTCTGGTTGAGAATATCAATGATGGGGAAATTATCCTCCATCTTCAATGACATAAACAGGCGCGGCATTAGGGGAAAATGGAAATTCATGTGGCACTCATCCCCCTGCCCATAATACTCCGCCGCATCTTCGGGCCACTGATTCGCCTCAGCCAACAGCATCCGATTGGGGAACTTGGCATCAACATGGGCGCGTAATTGTTTCAAGAACGCATGGGTAGCGGGTAAATTCTCACAGTTTGTGTCTTCTTGTTCATACAAATAAGGCACGGCGTCCATCCGCAGTCCATCCACGCCCATTGCCAACCATAAATCCACAACCTCTAAAACGGCTTTAGCCACTTCCGGATTTTCGTAATTGAGGTCAGGTTGATGGGAATAGAAGCGATGCCAATAATACGCTTTAGCCACCGGGTCCCACGCCCAGTTAGAATGTTCAAAATCCTGGAAAATAATCCGGGCATCTTTATATTTTTCCGGGTTCTCACTCCAGACATAAAAATCCCGTTCACTACTGCCTTTCGGGGCTTTGCGAGCGCGTTGAAACCAGGGGTGCTGATCGGAGGTATGGTTAACAATTAACTCAATAATTACCCGAATACCCCGTTGATGCGCCGCATCTAACAGCTCTTTGAGATCTTCGATTGTGCCAAAAATAGGATTGATTTTTTTATATTCGGCAATATCGTAGCCATCATCTTTAAGCGGAGAGGGGAAAAAGGGTAATGTCCAGATTGCAGTGACCCCTAAATCCCGTAAATAATCCAGCTTCGATGTCAATCCGCGCAAGTCACCAACTCCATCGCCATTGCTATCGGCAAAGGCACGAATCGGCACTTCATAGATGATGGCATCTTTAAACCATAACGGATCATCTTTTAAGATTGAGTTAAGCATTGGTTCTTTGGTAGTTCTCCCTGGTTGATTCGTCATTATTCGTCATTTGTCAGGGAACAGGGAACAGGGAACAGGGAACAGGGAACAGGGAACAGGGAATAGGTAATAGGCAATAGGCAATGGGCAATAGGTAAGGTAGAGTTTTGAGTTAACTTACTCATCTCCCTCATCTCCCTCATCTCCCTCATCTCCCTCATCTCCCTCATCTTCCCCATCTCCCTCATCTCCCTCATCTCCCTCATCTTCCCCATCTCCCTCATCTTCCCCATCTCTCCCATCTTCCTATTGCCTTACCCAGAAAACATGGGCTGGAATACCCTGAGGATTAAGTTCCACATAGTTATGTCCGCCAAACCAAGTGTAGTGGGTATCACTAAGTAGATCATGGAGATAGTATTCCCGATAGGGGTCAATCCCTAAGGATTCTAAGGGCAAGTCAATGAAGCCTGCTTGCATCCACTGAGGGTCAAAACTGACCACCATTAGCATCACATCCTTGCAATCATCAGTCTGTTTGCTGTAACAAATAATATGGTGATTATCCGTGTGATGAAACCGCAAACTGCCGTTACTTTGCAACGCGGGATGTTCCCGACGGGCAAAATTGACCCGGGTAATCAAGTCTTTGATTGTATACGGACTCTCTAAATCCCATTCCCGAATCTGATATTTCTCTGAGTGTAAGTACTCTTCGCTACCGGGTTTCAGCGCCCGATTTTCGCAGACTTCAAACGCGGGTCCATAAATCCCATAGTTTGCCGTTAAAGTTGCTGCCAGCACTAAGCGAATAATACAGGCAGGGCGTCCCCCATGCTGAATAAACTCATGCAAAATATCCGGGGTATTGGGCCAAAAGTTGGGGCGAAAGATGTCGTGGGCGGCGGTTTGGGTGAGTTCGGTGAGATATTGGGTCATTTCCCACTTACTATTACGCCAAGTGAAGTAGGTATAGGATTGGGTAAATCCTAACTTGGCGAGGCGATACATCACCTTGGGACGGGTAAAGGATTCCGAGAGGTAAATTAAATCGGGATAGGTTTGTCTCAAATCCGCAATCACCCATTCCCAAAAGTCAAAAGCTTTGGTATGAGGGTTATCGACTCGGAAAATCCGCACGCCTTTTTCAATCCAAAAAAGCATGACACTCCGCAGTTCTTGCCACAGATTTTGCCAGTCTGGGGTTTCAAAGTCAATCGGATAAATATCCTGATATTTTTTCGGCGGATTCTCGGCGTATTGAATCGTCCCATCCGGGCGCTGGCGGAACCATTGGGGATTTTCTTTGATGTAGGGGTGATCGGGAGAACATTGGAAGGCTAAGTCTAGGGCAATTTCAATCCCATGTTCAGCGGCTTTGGCAACAAACTCCTCAAAGTCAGCCATGGTTCCTAACTGAGGATGAACCGCCTTGTGTCCGCCTTCGGCTGCACCAATACCCCAGGGTACACCCACATCGTCAGGTTCGGCGACATTGGTGTTATTTTTGCCTTTGCGAAATTGCTTGCCAATGGGATGAATCGGGGGTAAATACAGGACATCAAACCCCATACTGGCAATATAGGGTAAGCGGGTTTGGGCATCTTTGAATGTGCCATGTTTGCCCGGTTCACCACAGGAACGGGGAAACATTTCGTACCAGGTGCTAAACCTTGCCCGTTCTCGGTCTACGGTAATTCTCAGTTCTTTGTGGTAGGTGCTGGCAAATTTGCGATCGGGGTATTTTGCCATTAGGGTCGCCAGTTCCGGGGAAATGGCTTTATCCCCTAAAATTGGTTGGGCGACATCTTGCGATCGCAGTGTCGAGACCCAGGTTTTTAACTGTGCCGCATCATCCCCACTGGCACGTTTCACCGCGTCTTCAACTAAGTTTGCCCCAATCAGCAAGTCAACGGACACATCCTGTTCGGCTGCCAATTTCTTGGTCATGTCCCGTTGCCAGGATTTAAAATGATCCGCCCAGCCCATAATGGTATAGACATAATCCCCCATCTCTGATACAGTAAATTCTCCCTGCCAGCGATCGTTCACCGTTGGCGATAGGGGAACCTCAAACCAGGTTTGAGACTTTTGGGGACGGTACAAAATGACGCCAGAAACGGCATCATGACTGTCACAGAACATATCCACTTCCACATGGACTCGTTCCCCAACTGTCCGCTTGATGGCAAAACGACCCCCATCGATTTGGGGCAACACACCCTCTATTTGAACTCGTCTCCGACCTTCCTCTGGCAATGGCAGCATGATCAACACGTCCTTTAGCTTTTGCTTCTAAAACAGTCGCAGGTGCCCCTTACTGTCATACCGCTTTATCCTTCAGCCCTTACTCTTGTTCCTTTGACTCTGGTTAAGAGACTGAAGTTGGTGTAACTACCTAAATGTAAAGCGTTTCGATAAACCTGTCCGACTGCTACATTAGTTAACTTTACGAATTAATGTCAAGATTTCTATGCAAAATGTTAATAAA